>NZ_JAHBDR010000059.1:0-69054 GCF_019956575.1 Pseudomonas sp. A-R-19 | reverse complement strand
TGCTCGCGAAGAGGGTGTGTCAGTCAACCTCGATGTCGACTGAAACACCCTCTTCGCGAGCAAGCCCGCTCCCACAGTTTTTGCGGCGTAACTGACAAATATCAGGCGTTGCCGGCCAGCTTCATCCGCGCTGCAGCAGTGAAATCAAGCATGCGCTTGAGCGGGCGGATCGCCTGGGGAATCAGCGCCGGATCGACAAAGATCTCGTTCGCCCCTTCTTTCAACGCCTTCAGCGTGCGCTCAAGGGTGTTCATGGCCATCCACGGGCAATGCGCACAACTGCGGCACGCCGCGCCGTTACCCGCCGTCGGAGCCTCGATAAAGACCTTGTCCGGGCACAGCTGCTGCATCTTGTAGAAAATGCCACGGTCGGTCGCCACGATCAGCGTCTTGTTCGGCAGGCTCTGTGCCGCCGCGATCAACTGACTGGTGGAACCGACGGCATCGGCCAGCTCAATCACCGATGTCGGCGACTCCGGGTGCACCAGGATCGCAGCATCCGGGTATAGCGCCTTCATGTCCTCAAGCTGCTTGGACTTGAACTCTTCGTGAACGATGCAGGCACCGTCCCACAGCAGCATGTCGGCACCGGTCTGGCGTTGGATATAGGTACCCAGGTGCTTGTCCGGGCCCCAGATGATGGTCTCGCCGTTGTCCATCAGGCTTTCGACGATTTCCAGCGCACAGCTTGAGGTCACGACCCAATCCGCTCGGGCCTTTACCGCAGCGGAGGTGTTGGCGTACACCACCACCGTGCGCTCCGGGTGTTGATCGCAGAAAGCGGAAAATTCGTCTACCGGGCAACCCAGGTCGAGCGAACAGGTCGCTTCGAGCGTCGGCATCAGCACGCGCTTTTCCGGGTTGAGGATCTTGGCGGTCTCGCCCATGAACTTCACGCCGGCGACGACCACAGTCTTGGCTGGATGGGCGTTGCCGAAACGGGCCATCTCCAGCGAGTCAGAGACGCAGCCACCCGTCTCCTCGGCCAGCGCCTGAATGACAGGGTCACAATAGAAGTGCGCCACCAGCACCGCGTCCTGAGCCTTGAGCTCGGCAGCGATGGCGGCACGGTAATAAGCCTCTTCATCGGCGGTCAGCGGCTTGGGCTGTTTGGCGTCGAGGTGGGCTTGAACCAGAAGGCGTTCGGAAATTTGCGTCATGTTCGCAAGACCTGCAGGCGCATTCGCGCGAAAGTCGAGTATACACCCGGCTCCGGACCCATCAGGGTACCGCCGGGAAAGTGGGTATTCATCAGGCACGGACAGCGTTGAAGCTGCGCAAGGCTACAGAATATCCGACAGATGCAAAAGATGAATCTGACCTGCGTCTTGCGCAGCAACCCGAAGCGAGGCGGACTTGAATCGCGGGCAAAAAAAAACCCGGAAATCCTCACTTGCGTGGGCCTTCCGGATTTTCTAAACCGCCAAAAATGGTGGGTCGTGTGGGATTCGAACCTACGACCAATTGGTTAAAAGCCAACTGCTCTACCAACTGAGCTAACGACCCGCTGTGTGGTGGCGCGTATAATACTGATTTTTAAGGACTATTCAACACCTATTTTGAAATAAATCAAAAATAAGGGGTTGGATCGCTGATTCCGGCTGCCACAAAGCCTTCCGCACGCAGTCGGCAGCTGTCGCACTTGCCGCATGCACGGCCATCATCGTCTGCCTGATAGCAGGAAACGGTCAGCCCGTAGTTCACGCCAAGCTTCACGCCGGCCTGGACGATCTGTGCCTTGCTGAGGTTTTGCAGCGGCGCCTGAATGCGGAAGCCATTGCCTTCCACGCCGGCTTTGGTTGCCAGGTTGGCCATGCGCTCGAAGGACTCGATGAACTCTGGACGGCAGTCCGGGTAACCGGAGTAATCCACCGCATTGACGCCGATGAAGATGTCACGTGCACCGAGCACTTCTGCCCAGCCCAGGGCCAGGGACAGGAACACGGTGTTACGCGCAGGCACGTAAGTCACCGGAATGCCCTCACCCAACTCTTCCGGAATAGCGATGCTGCTGTCGGTCAGCGCTGAACCGCCCATGCCATTCAGATTGAGACCGATTACCTTGTGCTCGACTACACCCAGATCCCGCGCCACACGTTCGGCGGCGTGCAATTCGGCGTGAGAACGCTGCCCGTAGTCGAAGCTCATGGTGTAGCAGCTGTAGCCTTCGGCACGAGCCATCGCCACGACGGTGGCCGAGTCCAGGCCACCGGACAGCAGAATGACCGCACGTTTTTCAGCAGTATTGAGTTGTTCAGTCATTTCAGCGCCCCGGCTCGTCATTCCATAGATATTTATGCAGCTGCAATTGCAAACGCACTGGCAGGTTGTCCGCCACCACCCAATCCGCCAGATCCCGGGCATTGAGATCATGGTGACTTGGCGAGAACAGGACTTCGCCGGCGCGCTGGTCCAGACCGTACTGGATCAGTTTGGAAACGGACCAGTCATAATCTTCCCGCGAGCAGATGACAAACTTCACCTGATCGTTGGGCGTGAGCAGCTCAATGTTTTCGTAGCGGTTGCGGTGCGCTTCCTTCGAACCCGGGGTTTTCAGGTCGACAACGCGACTGACCCGGGAATCTACTGCCGAAATATCGATAGAGCCACTGGTTTCCAGTGACACTTCGTAACCGGCATCACAGAGGCGCTTGAGCAAGGGAATGGCGTTGGGTTGCGCCAGAGGCTCGCCGCCCGTGACACAGACATAACGCGGACGGAAACCGGCGACCTGCTCGAGGATGTCGTCGAGCGTGCGAATGGTTCCGCCTGTGAACGCGTAGGCGCTGTCGCAGTATTGGCAACGCAACGGGCAACCGGTCAGGCGCACAAAAACAGTGGGCAGGCCAGCAGTCCGAGTTTCACCCTGCAACGAGTAGAAAACTTCGGTAATTCTCAATGTGTCTTGCATAGTCGCCACGGGCGTAACAGCTAAACAGGCTGTCCGCCTCCGTCAGGCACTTCAAGGAACCCCGGCAATGCGCAGATCCCAAAAAGCGTGTTTCAGAAAAAGGGGGTGAATTCTAACGAAAAAACCCGCGACAAGCGCGGGTTTCTTTGAAACGGCTCAAGCAGGCTTACATCTTCTGCAAATCGCGTTGGGCCAACTGAGCGGCGGAAGTGCCCGGATACTGGGACACGACCTGCTGCAGAATGCCTTTGACCCGGTCGGTATGACCCAGGCGGCGCTCTACATCAGCGAGTTTGTACAGTGAGTCCGGCACTTTGGCGTGCTTCGGATACAACTGCGAAACTTTGGCAAACGCCTGACCTGCACCCTGCAGATCACCCTTGGCCAGGTTCACTTCGCCCAACCAATATTGGGCGTTGCCCGCGTACTGGCTGTTCGGGTATTTGCGCAGGAATGCGGCAAAAGCCTGGCTGGCCTTGTCGAAGTCCTTGGCCTTGATCAGGTCGAAGGCAGCATCGTAATAGAGCTTTTCCTTCGCCGGATCTGCCGGTTCGCTACCCGCGGCAGGTGCTTGAGCAGCGGCTGCGCCAGCTGTCGCGCCTGCGGCTGCACCGGGGGCATTCAAATCACCACCGGTGGAAGAATTTTCAGGAGTCGCGGCTGGTGCAACGCCGGTTCCTATGCGCCGATCAAGATCCTGGTATCGCTCCAGGTTCTCCTGCTTCATGCGCGCTACATCATTTTGCAGTTCTTCGATCACACCCTGTTGGCGTGAGATCTGCTCCTGCATTTGTTGCAGTTGGTTGAACAGCTGGCCCTGTGCCGAGACAGGGGTCGAAACCCCTCCCCCGGCATAGGCGCCGTTCGTACCGTAACCTGCAGGCGGATAACTGCTCCCGCTATTGTTATAGCCGGAGTCGTTATCGACCACAGGAACCGCAGCCCACACCGCAAGCGGCGCGAGGCTGAGAGCCAAAACAGTTACAGCACGACGGCACGTTCGCATGACGAATTACTTACGCAGTTCGACGCGACGGTTTTGAGCCCAGGACTGCTCGTCGTTGCCGGTAGCAACTGGACGCTCTTCGCCGTAGGAAACCAGTTCCAGCTGAGCTGGGGAAACACCTTGCAGTACCAGGTAGCGCTGAACGGCTTTCGCACGACGCTCGCCCAGTGCCATGTTGTACTCACGAGTACCACGTTCGTCGGTGTTGCCTTCCAGAACAACGCGAGCGCCGTTTGCTTTCAGGTCTTTGGCGTGAACGTCCAGAGCGCGCATGGCTTCTGGCTTCAGGTCCGAACTGTCGTATTCGAAGTAGAAAGTGGTGATAGCGCGCAGAGCAGCTTCTTCGCTCAGGGAGCCGTCAACTGCACCAGTGTTTGCGCCGTAACCAGCGTTTGGATCTACCGCGCCTTCACCGGCATTGTCGCCGCCTTTGGACGAGCAACCTACAGCTACAGCCATGGCCAGTGCCAGCGCAGCAAATTTACCAAACTTCAGCATTTCCATCGTGAAACTCCTAATGAACCCCAGTGTGTTAAGTACAACGTATAGCGCCGCGTCAGTTCAGGTAAGGGGACCAGGAAGGTTCTCTGACTTCGCCTTGTGCGGTAGGAAGCGGGAGCCTTACGCGTCCATTGATGGACACGAGCATCAAGACTCCCCGGCCCTGCTGGCGGGTGGCGTAGATTACCATGGTGCCGTTGGGCGCAACAGTAGGTGACTCGTCCAGAGTGCTATCAGTGAGGATTTTTACACTACCGCGCTGCAAATCCTGGGCCGCCACCTTGAAATTGGTGAAGCCATCCTGACGATGAATCATGACAAGCGTCTTTTCATCAGCCGAAAGCTTAGGGTTTGCGTTGTAGTTACCGACGAAAGTCACACGCTCGGCACCGCCACCACCCGCACTGGTTTTATAGATCTGCGGCTTGCCGCCACGGTCTGAGGTGAAGTAGATGGTCGAGCCATCCTTGCCCCAGAACGGTTCGGTGTTGATGCCAGGACCGTTGGTGACGCGGGAGATCTGGCGCGAACCCAGGTTCATCACGTAGATGTCCGGGTTACCGTCTTTGGACAGCACGAACGCCAGGCGATTGCCATCCGGCGACCAGGCCGGTGCACCGTTCAGGCCTTCGAAGTTGGTGATCTGCTCACGGCGACCGGTGTCGATGTTCTGCATGAAGATGCGTGGACGCTTCTGCTCGAAGGAGACATAAGCGATGCGCTTGCCATCCGGTGCGAAACGCGGCGACAGGATCGGCTCGCGCGACTGCAGCAGGGTCACGGCGCGAGCACCGTCGTAGTCCGAACGTTGCAGGGTGTAGCGAGTGTTGTTCTCGGAGAAACGCTCGGCCGTTACGTACAGCAGGCGAGTCGAGAAGGCACCCTTGATACCCGTGAGTTTTTCGAACGACTGGTCAGAGATGTAGTGCGCCATGTCGCGCAACTGGTCGACACCGCCCGACACGCTGCCGGTCAGCACTTGCTGTTCGGTGGCGACGTTGAACAGTGTGTATTGCACCTGCAGGCGACCGCCCGCAGGAACAATGCTACCGACCATGACGTACTGGGCACCCAGTGCCTTGAAGTCACGGAAGATGACTTCGCTGGCCTGGCTCGGCTGGCTGATCATGTTCTGCTTTGGAATCGGCGAGTAGTAACCCGAGTTACGCAGGTCGTTACCGATGATTTCCGCCATGTCGTCCGGCAGCACGCTACCGCCCTGGAAACCGAACGGCACTACCGCGATCGGGGTCGCCCGATCGCTGCCGCTGGTGACCAGAATGTTTTTCTCATCTGCCATCGCCATGCCTGCCAGGCAGCAGATGGCGACGAGCATTCCTCGAAGAAGGTTTCTCACAAGGCTAGATCCTCAGGTGTGAATGTCATCTTGAATGAACGATACGGAGCGAAATCACTCGGCTTCATTCCCTGCATTTCTGTCAAACGTCCAATATTCTTCACCGCTGCAACAGCAGATGCGTCAAACGGACCGTCGCCACTGGACTTGGACACGCTGACCGAAGTCACCGTACCGTCCGGCAACATGCCGATTTGCAACACGACCGTCATGCCTTTGCGTGCCGAAGGTGGACGAGCCCAGCCTTCCGCTGCACGCGCACGAATCAGGTCATCGAAACTGCCGGCGACTTCGTCACCCTGCTCATCGGCCAAGGCCTGCTGACGCTGCGGCGTGTCGGAAAGCAAATCTGCCAGGGCCTGGGCCTTTTTGTCTTCGGCGGATTTACGTGCCGCGTCCTGCGATTTCTTCTTCGCAGCATCGGCAGCAGCTTTCTTCTTCGCTTCCTCGGCGACTTTCTTCTTCGCCTCTTCAGCTTCAGCTTTCTTCTTGGCGTCTTCCGCGGCTTTCTTCTTCGCGTCTTCGACGATCTTTTTCTTGGCTTCTTCAGCGGCCGCTTTCTTGGCCTCTTCTTCAGCAGCTTTCTTGGCTTCTTCTTCAGCTTTCTTCTTGGCTATATCAGCCAATTGTTTCTCTTCTGCCTTCTTGGCTTCCGCGGTTTTCTTCGCGTCGTCGGCTTTCTTGGCTTCATCAGCCTTTTTCGCCTCGTCCGCTTTCTTCGCTTCGTCGGCCTTCTTGGCTTCCTCGGCCTTTTGAGCCGCCTCTTCTTTCTTTTGTTCCGCAGCCTTCACCGCTTCCTGCTCGACCTTTTTCTGTTCCATCTGCTCGACTTCCGTTTGACGCGCAGCAGATTTCTGCGCTTCACCGGCAATCTTCTGATTGGTCTGGGTGGTCGCCCGACTTTTCGATTTCAGCTGGTACAAGGTCGCCTGGACAATCGGCTTGGCCGGCGGCAGTTCCGGAGTAAAGGCAAAACTGACGAACAGCATGCCGAACACCAGCACGTGCAAGCCAATCGCCCAGACACTAGGCCAGAAGTAGCTTTCCGAGGCGGACGGCTCTCGCTGTTGCTGCATCAGGGCGCCTCGGTAATCAAGCCAACATTACCGACCCCGGCTTTCTGCAACCCACCCATGGCCCCCATGACGGAACCGTAGTCGACGGTTTTGTCGCCACGAATGAAGACCTGGGTGTGCTTGCCGTTTTCATTGCCGACGCGAATGATCTTGGTCACGGCGTCGGTCATCTGCGGCAATGTCATGGCCCGGTCTTGCTGCTTGTCCGTGTCGACTTCGCTGCCAAGGTTCCAGTAGTAGGTCTTGTCGGATTTGATGGAAATGGTCAGGACCTGGGTGTTGTTGTCCTGCGGCAAGGCTTCACTGGAAACCTTGGGCAGATCAACTTTCACGCCCTGATTGAGCATCGGCGCGGTCACCATGAAAATGACCAGCAGTACCAACATCACGTCGATGTAGGGCACCACGTTCATCTCGGCGACCGGCTTGCGCTTTTTGCGAGCTCGAGCGATTAAAGCCATTGGAAATTACCTGCTTATTCTTCGCTGGTGTGCACTTTGCGGTGCAGGATCGCCTGGAACTCGTCGGCGAAGGTGTAGTAGCGGCCCAGCAGGGTTTCGCTGCGAGCAGCAAAACGGTTGTAAGCGATAACGGCTGGAATGGCCGCGAACAGACCGATGGCCGTGGCGATCAGTGCTTCGGCGATACCCGGGGCCACAGTGGCCAGGGTCGCTTGCTGGGCGGTCGCCAGGCCACGGAAGGAGTTCATGATCCCCCAGACGGTACCGAACAGGCCGATATACGGGCTGACGGAGCCGACAGTGGCCAGGAAAGGCAGGCTCTGCTCGAGCTTTTCTTCTTCGCGGGAAATGGCAACGCGCATGGCGCGGGCCACACCTTCCATCACCGCTTCCGGATCAACGCCTGGCTGTTGGCGCAGACGGGAGAATTCCTTGAAACCGGCCCGGAAGATTTGCTCGACGCCCGAATCAGGGTCCGGGTTGCTGCCGGCCTGACGGTACAGTTTGGACAGGTCGATACCCGACCAGAAGCGCTCTTCAAAGCTCTCCAGGGCACGTCGACCGGCGCGCAGCAGGTTGCTGCGCTGAAAGATCATGATCCACGAGGTCACCGATGCGGCTACCAGGATCAGCATTACCAGTTGCACCACGATACTGGCATTGCTGACCAGGCTCCACATGGAGGAATGGTCGACGACGTTAGCTTCCACGCTTTATCTCCTGCTTTGAGTGTGTACCCGCGCCGCTCACGTCGGCAAAGGCCGCTCGTAGAGCTTCGGGAATGGCCCGGGGTTTCAAACTTTCGGTGCGCACACAGGCCACCAGGAACTGCCCTTCGCAGAGCAGCACATTATCCGTCGCCCGCCTGACCTGCTGCTTGAAGCGCAGGCTGGCACGGTTCAATTCGATTACCTCGGCGCTTACCAGCAGTTCGTCGTCCAGTCGCGCCGGCGCGTGGTAGCGCGCTTCGCTGGAATGCACGACGAACAACAGGTCCTCCCCGGCAAGCTGCGATTGGGCAAAACCCAGATCTCGTAGCCGCTCGGTTCGAGCCCGTTCCATAAACTTGAGGTAATTAACGTAATACACGATGCCGCCCGCATCGGTGTCCTCGTAATAAACGCGACAACGATGTGCGAAAGGCTCAAGCCCGTTTTGCGCGCGCATACTCTAGTGCTTACTCCTCAGGTTGCCAATCCGGCCAGGCAACTGTTTTTCATAGTTCTACGGCTTTCTCGTGAAAGTACGGTCCTGGGACCGTACATTGCCCGAAAAAATCAGCGCGTAATGTTAATTAATCGTCAGCGACATCGAGAAACTCGTCTACCACGGGCATTTCGCCTAATCGTGACGGAATGTTTAAACCGAAATGCAGATAGGCATGCCGCGTCACCACCCGTCCTCGTGGCGTGCGCATGATATAGCCCTGCTGGATCAGATAAGGCTCCAGCACGTCTTCAATGGTGTGACGCTCTTCGCTGATGGCGGCGGCCAGGCTGTCGACCCCGACCGGCCCGCCGTCGAACTTCTCGATCATGGTCAGCAACAGGCGCCGGTCCTGGTGATCGAAGCCGCGCTCGTCGACATCCAGCAGGTTCAGCGCCAGGTCGGCAATCGGCTTGGTGATGTGCCCTTTGGCGCGAACTTCGGCGAAGTCACGCACCCGGCGCAACAGCCGGTTGGCAATCCGTGGCGTGCCACGGGCACGGCGGGCGATTTCGAAGGCACCCTCCGGGTCCAGCGGCAAACCGAGGATATTCGCCGAACGACCGACGATGGTCGCAAGGTCGGCGGTGCTATAGAACTCAAGCCGCTGAACGATGCCGAAACGGTCACGCAACGGGTTGGTCAACATCCCGGCCCGCGTCGTTGCGCCGACCAGGGTGAACGGTGGCAGATCCAGCTTGATCGAACGCGCGGCCGGCCCCTCGCCGATCATGATGTCGAGCTGGAAATCCTCCATGGCCGGGTACAGCACTTCTTCTACGATGGGCGACAGACGATGGATTTCGTCGATAAACAGCACATCGTGAGGCTCAAGGTTGGTCAACAGCGCCGCCAGGTCGCCCGGGCGCTCCAGCACCGGCCCCGAGGTGCTCTTGATCGACACGCCCATTTCCTGGGCGATGATGTTGGCGAGGGTGGTCTTGCCGAGGCCAGGCGGCCCGAAGATCAGCGTGTGATCCAGGGACTCGTTACGACCACGAGCGGCTTGAATGAACAATTCCATCTGTTCGCGAACGGTCGGCTGGCCGATGTATTCGGCCAGGCTGACCGGGCGAATGGCGCGGTCTTGGACTTCTTCGCGCTCACGCGGACTATGCGTGGCAGCGATCAGACGATCAGCTTCAATCACTTAGATCATTCCCTTCAAGGCGCGGCGGATCATATCTTCACTGCTCAAACCTTTCTCCTTGATCGCGGACACCGCCTTGCTCGCCTCCTGAGGTTTGTAGCCCAGGGAAATCAGCGCGCTGACGGCATCGCTTTCAGCAGTGTTCACCGGTGCCGGTCCATCTGGCTGGTTCGGCACCAGGGCGAACATGGCCGGCACGGTTTCCCAGGCCTTGAAGCGATCCTTGAGTTCTACAAGCAAACGTTCTGCGGTTTTCTTGCCGACACCTGGGACCTTGGTCAACGCCGAAGTGTCCTGAGACTGTACGCAACGGACCAGTTCGTCGACTTCCAGGCTCGACATCAAGGCCAGCGCCAGTTTTGGCCCGACACCATTGAGGCGGATCAACTCGCGAAAAAAGTCGCGCTCACGCTTGCCGACAAAGCCATAGAGTAGTTGTGCGTCTTCGCGCACGACCAAATGGGTGTGCAAGGTCAGCGGCTCACCGACCGACGGCAAGCGGTAAAGGGTCGTCATGGGCACTTCGAGTTCATAGCCCAGGCCGTTTACATCCAGAATCAGATGCGGAGGCTGCTTCTCAGCCAGGGTGCCGCGCAAACGTCCAATCACATTACAAATCCTTGAGCGTTGGCCAGCTCTGGGCCAGCGACTGACAGAGCGAGGAGATAGCGCCGACAACCCGGGCGAAACGTCCCCGCTGCATAAAATTGATTGCTGATGCTATCAGAGACGCAGGCGCCCGCCACGACTGCGTGCCGCTCCCAACCCATGGGGCAGCAGACTGGAACGGGTATGAGCATGGCAAATGGCAATGGCCAGGGCGTCCGAGGCATCGATCTGCGGTTTGCTGGTCAACTTGAGCATGTGCATGACCATCATCTGCACCTGCTCCTTGTTGGCCGCACCGGTGCCAACAACCGCCTGCTTGACCTGGGTTGCGGTGTATTCGGCAATTTCCAGGCTTTCCTCGGCACCTGCAACGATCGCGGCGCCACGGGCCTGCCCCAGTTTCAGGGCGGAATCGGCGTTACGGGCCATGAACACCTTTTCGATCCCCATGGTCACCGGGTGGTAAGTCTGAATGATCTCCCGCACCCCGCGATAGACGATCTGCAGTCGCTCATGCAGCTCGCCAGCCCCGGTGCGGATACAACCGGAGGCGACGTACTCGCAGCCACGGCCGGTATCACGAACCACACCGTAACCGGTGATGCGCGAACCGGGGTCGATACCAAGAATTAAAGTCATAACGCCTGCGGGATAAGAAAAAACACGATCTTCAGCTCAGCGAAAAATAAATGTGGGAGCGGGCTTGCTCGCGAACGCGGACTATCAGACAACATCGTTGCTGAATATTAAACCGCTTTCGCGAGCAAGCCCGCTCCCACATGGATCGTGGCCACCCTTTTAACCGAGCTGTGCGGCGACAGACTCCGGAATGTCAGCGTTGGAATAGACGTTCTGCACGTCGTCCAGGTCTTCGAGCATATCGATCAGCTTGAGGACTTTCTCCGCGCCTTCCAGATCCAGTTCGGCACTGGTGGTCGGCAGCATGACGATTTCGGCGTCATCACCCTTGAAACCCGCCGCTTCCAGTGCGTTACGCACAGCATAGAAACCGGCAAACGAGGTGAACACGTCGATGGAACCGTCTTCGTTGGTCACCACGTCATCAGCGTCGGCTTCCATGGCCGCTTCCATCAGCGCATCTTCGTCGACGCCGGCAGCGAAGGAGATCTGCCCCTTGCGCTCGAACAGATAGGCCACCGAACCATCAGTGCCGAGGTTGCCACCGCACTTGCTGAACGCGTGGCGAACCGCGGCTGCGGTGCGATTGCGGTTGTCGGTCATGCATTCGACCATGACTGCCACGCCGCCCGGACCGTAACCCTCGTAGGTCAGCTCGACCATGTCGTCGGTATCGGCAGCGCCGGCTCCGCGGGCAACCGCGCGATCAATGA
This sequence comes from Pseudomonas sp. A-R-19, assembly GCF_019956575.1. Classification (NCBI taxonomy): domain Bacteria; kingdom Pseudomonadati; phylum Pseudomonadota; class Gammaproteobacteria; order Pseudomonadales; family Pseudomonadaceae; genus Pseudomonas; species Pseudomonas sp. A-R-19. The sequence continues at coordinate 57,425 of NZ_JAHBDR010000059.1, read as the reverse complement.
TGTCGCGACTCATGTTCGCGCCGAGGGCCTTGTCCAGCGCCAGGCGCAGACGTGGGTTGGAGCCTGGATCACCGCCACCCTGACGGGCCGCGACAGTCAGCTCACGAATCCACTTGGTGAAAATCTTGCCTTTTTTGGCATCCTGACGTTCTTTGCGGTGCTTGATGTTCGCCCACTTGGAATGACCTGCCATAACTCGCTCCGAATTCTCTTTGAAACATTGCCCGCCTCGCGGAATCGCGCAGGCCGGCAAATAAAAAATCTTCAACAGCTCTATCTGTAAAGAAAAGGGCGCATCCGCGGATGCGCCCTTCTGGTCAGCCCTACTCGGCCTTCGGCGTTTCACGCAGACGAATGTGCAGCTCGCGCAATGCCTTGGCGTCCACCTGGCCCGGAGCCTGGGTCATGACATCGGCCGCGCTCTGGGTTTTCGGGAAGGCGATCACTTCACGGATCGACTGGGCGCCGGTCATCAGCATCACCAGACGGTCCAGGCCAAACGCCAGGCCACCGTGCGGCGGCGCGCCGTATTTCAGGGCGTCGAGCAGGAAGCCGAATTTCTCTTCCTGTTCCACTTCGTTGATGCCCAGCAGGCGGAAGACCGCTTGTTGCATCTCTTTGCGGTGGATACGGATCGAACCGCCACCCAGCTCGGTGCCGTTCAACACCATGTCGTAGGCACGGGACAGAGCGCCCGCCGGGTTGGCTTCCAACTCCGCCGGGGAGCACTTCGGCGCGGTGAACGGGTGGTGCAAGGCGCTGAAGCTGCCGTCGTCGTTCTCTTCGAACATCGGGAAGTCAACGACCCACATCGGAGCCCATTCGCAGGTCAGCAGGCTCAAGTCGTGACCGAGCTTGATGCGCAATGCGCCCAACGCTTCGCTGACGATCTTGGCCTTGTCGGCGCCGAAGAACACGATGTCGCCGTCAACTGCACCAACACGATCCAGGATCACATTGAGGTTGGCTTCAGGGATGTTCTTCACGATCGGCGATTGCAGACCGTCAACACCGGCAGCGCGCTCGTTGACCTTGATGTACGCCAGGCCCTTGGCACCGTAGATGCCGACGAACTTGGTGTAGTCGTCGATCTGCTTGCGCGGCATGCTCGCGCCGCCAGGTACGCGCAAGGCGGCGATACGGCATTTCGGGTCGTTGGCCGGGCCGCTGAACACCTTGAAGTCGACTTCCTTGAGCTGATCGGCAACGTCCACCAGTTCCAGCGGGTTACGCAGGTCTGGCTTGTCGGAACCGTAGCGGCGCATGGCTTCTTCGAAGGTCATGTGTGGGAAATCGCCGAATTCCAGATCCAGCACTTCCTTGAACAGGTTGCGGATCATTTGCTCGGTCAGGCCCATGATCTCTTTTTCATCGAGGAAGCTGGTCTCGATGTCGATCTGGGTGAATTCCGGCTGACGGTCGGCACGCAGGTCTTCGTCACGGAAGCACTTGGCGATCTGGTAGTAACGATCGAAGCCGGCCACCATCAGCAGTTGCTTGAACAGCTGCGGCGATTGCGGCAAGGCGAAGAACGAACCGGCATGAGTACGGCTCGGCACCAGGTAGTCACGCGCACCTTCAGGGGTGGCACGGGTCAGGATCGGCGTCTCGACGTCGAGGAAGCCGTTCTCGTCCAGGAAGCGGCGGATGCTGGTGGTCATGCGCGAACGCAGACGCAGCTTCTCGGCCATTTCCGGGCGACGCAGGTCGAGGAAGCGGTAGCGCAGACGGGTTTCTTCACCGACGTCGGAGAACTCGTTCAGCGGGAACGGCGGGGTTTCCGATTCGTTCAGCACTTCCAGCTCGTAGCCGAGGACTTCGATCATGCCCGACGCCATGTTGGCGTTGGTCGCACCGGCCGGACGCAGGCGAACCTTGCCGGTGATCTTCACGACGTACTCGCTGCGCACGCGATCGGCTGCGGCGAAGGTTTCAGCACGGTCTGGATCGAACACGACCTGGGCCAGACCATCACGATCACGGATATCGAGGAAAATCACCCCACCGTGGTCACGGCGACGATGGACCCATCCGCAAAGGGTAATTTCCTGGCCGTCCAGGCTTTCGTTCAGTTGGCCGCAATAATGGCTGCGCATCATGGTCGTGGTTTCACTTCTCGTAATTCGAAATTCGGTTGGAGGCCCTGGGCACATCCGCTGGGGATGCTGCAAGAACTCGCGCGTGTCGTTCAATTCAGGTCCAGGACCTTAGTCAGCTTTGTCGCCGCCGGCCAGGTTCTTCTTGGAACCGGTCTTGAAATCGGTTTCGTACCAACCGGTGCCGCTGAGGCGGAAGCCCGGCATGGACAGCATTTTTTTCAGCTCTGGCGCCTGACAGGCAGGGCAGTCGACCAGCGGTGCATCGCTGATCTTTTGAATGGCTTCCAACTGATGACCACAGGAAGCACATTGATAATCGTACATCGGCATGGAGGTTGTCTCGGCGATCAGATTGCTACCGCACACGCTGGGTTTTGCGGCAAAGAGCGGGATTATATCCATTAAATGCGGCCTGTGCAGCCGTAAGACTGCACAGACCGACACTCTGCTGTTTTCGCCGCCCAGACTAGGCCGTGACGATGCAACCTCCTTCCTTGAGGCTGTGTACGACACAGACAACCCGCACCAACCCACTGAAATTCCTCACCCCGCCGTGACGCAGGTGAACTTCGCGATCCACGTGGGATAACAGGCTACTGACCGAGCAATCATTGGCCCGGGCCATTCCCCCCAAAATATCCCAGTAAACCTGTTCAAGCCGCAAACAGGTGGCGAAGCCATTCAGTCGTACCGAGCGGGACAAGGGTTGGGCCAACCCCATATCGAACTCGCGAACAAACGGATCGACCCTTACATCCTTGTGCGAACCGTATCGCACCCCTTCCTGCCGTTCATAAAGCATAACGCTGACACTCCCTTGCCATCCTGGCTTCCATAAGCGCAACTGTGTGTCGACTTATAAAAACGCAGCTACAAAGGTATATCCAGATGACTTTATGGCCTTCGACGTAGGATAAGCCAACAACTGTTGGCAGACCCTGGAGAGCGTCCTACTCCGGACTTTTTCCCACGCAGCGAAGTGATGCCCCCTTCAGAAGCACCTGATTGAATGGCGTAGGAAAGAAGAGCGCGGACGACACCTTAATGTGTCGTCCGCGCAAGCGAGCGTTACTGGTCCAGCAGAGCGCGAAGCATCCACGCCGTTTTTTCATGCACCTGCATACGCTGGGTCAGCAAGTCCGCCGTAGGTTCATCGCTAACCTTGTCGAGCAAGGGGAAAATCCCCCGCGCCGTCCGCGTGACCGCCTCCTGCCCCTCGACCAATTGCCTGATCATGTCTTCGGCGGCAGGCACACCCACCTCCTCCTTGATGGAGGAAAGCCGCGCATAAACGGAATAGGCGCCGGGAGCAGGAAACCCCAGTGCGCGAATGCGCTCGGCAATCGAATCGACCGCCAGGGCCAGTTCGTTATATTGCTCTTCGAACATCAGGTGCAGAGTCCGAAACATCGGACCGGTGACGTTCCAATGGAAATTATGGGTTTTCAAATAAAGTACGTAGGTGTCCGACAGCAGGCGCGAAAGCCCGTCGACGATGGACTTGCGGTCCTCTTCACTGATACCGATATCGATTGCCATGTTTTTCCCCTAACGGTGATGAATTTCAGCCAGCAGGTGCCCACCCACTCTAGCAAGCCTGCCGCCTTGCCGCAGCCTCGGAACTTCGCGCAACCTGCGGCAAATCGCCCGCAAAGAGCCGCCGGACGCCCTGATTTGAGTAGCCTGCGGCTTTGCTGTTAAATAGACAGCGTGTCGTCAGTGCCTATTTTTCCGGGTATGGCGCATAGGCTGATACCGGGTACGTGTCCAACGCCTCTTTAATTGTTTTGAAGCGAACCGTGCGCCATCAGCTCTTCCTTGTGAGTTGTCTTAACGTGAGTTAATTAAAATGTTGAAAATCGTCCACCTGTTGATAGGCACAGCGGCCTTGCTGCTGTCCTTCATCCCTAGCCTGCACTCCGAAGCATTACCTTACCTGCAACAACCTGACGCGCTGTACCTGGCCTTTTTCGGCCTGCTCAACCTCACGCTTGCACCTGTCATCCCTTACTGGAACAAAGGTCCGCGCCACCAACTGCAGAATCTGGTCAGTGCCCTGCTGGTGCTGGCGGTAGTCCTGCAAACCCTGACGCTGATCGCACCGATGCCGGTCATTGCCGGCCAACCGGCCGTTCTGTTCAGCCTGGTCGCAGCCGTGATCGCTGTTGCCCTGCACCTGGGTGTCAGCTTCTACAAATCGTCACCGGCCGCCGCTTCGCCTAGCTACGACATGAGCAACCGCGATACCGGCACCGTCAAGTGGTTCAACACGTCCAAAGGCTTTGGCTTCATTTCCCGCGACTCCGGCGACGATATCTTCGTTCACTTCCGGGCCATTCGCGGTGAAGGCCACCGCGTCCTGGTAGAAGGCCAGCGCGTGGAGTTCTCTGTCATGAATCGTGACAAGGGCCTGCAAGCCGAAGATGTGATCGCCGCATTGCCGCGCCGCTGATTCAAGGCTAAAAAAAACCGCGGACAGCCTGGCTGCCCGCGGTTTTTTTATGCCTGCATATTGCTTAATAGTGCGGCGGTGGCGCTTCTTCTTCGAACGACTCGAACTGGCCGACCATTTCCTCCTGCCGCTTGAGCAACGCAGCCATTTGCAGCTGCAGACGCTCAACCACCCGTTGCTGCGCGACCAGCACATCATTCAATGCCTGGATGGTGTCATCCTGAAAGGCCAGGCGGCTTTCAAGGTCGGTAACGCGTTCTTCCAGGCTCATGATTCAGCCCTCCAGAAACGTAAAATCATCGGTCAAAATCAGACGCAAACGCTCGCGAATGGCGGCAATCTGCTCCGAACTGTAGGGTTTTGCCGGATGCTTACCCCAAACCGGCGCTGGCCAGGCGGCATCTTCGCGCTTGCGCACGATCACATGCATGTGCAACTGACTGACGACATTGCCCAGCGCCGCAACATTCAACTTGTCCGCGTCGAACGAGTCCTTGAGCACCTGCGAAAGCGCCGTTGTCTCGCGCCAAAGCTGCTGCTGGTCTGCGACATCCAACTGAAATATCTCACTGATAGCCTCACGACGAGGTACCAGGATGAACCAGGGATAGTTCGAATCGTTGGACAGCAGCAACCGGCAGAGCGGAAAGTCCCCGATCGGTAACGTGTCTTGTTGAAGTCGTGGATCTAAAGCGAACACTGCGCGTACTCCCGCCGGGTCATCATTTTTCAGCTTAGCGCCCATCCAGAGGGACAGCGCACCAAGCGACCGGACGGCAGCATACCTGTGAACGGCGCACGCTTCACGGCGAACCTTGCACAGTGGTGAAGAGCACCAACAAAAAACCGGCAGACCGCCCCCGGATGAGACACTTTTTGCTGCCACGCACCATTACAGAACCGACTACATGAGAAAAAGCACCGAAATGACTGATTAACAACGAAGAGTTCTCGCCGGACACGCGATCAACAGGCCAGAGTTCAACACCTGGATAAAAATTTTTTGCACCAAAACCGAACAGTGGGTCTACGCTGAACGCTTCGACATCCGCCGTTTACTCACTCACGGGGTGAACGGGTAACATTTTTGGTTGTCAGGCAATCGACCAGCGGGACGCAACACGAAGCCAGGCAAGGCGTCAAGTCCAAACCAGAGGCGCTTGAACCCCCCGGTTTCACGAGGTTTTCACAACCCCAGGCAATCAGTTGGAAAAAAAGCGTAACAAAATCCGATTTTGTGCACGCTTGTTGCATTGATACCCAACATCACCTGATGTGACACCCGCTGGAAGTGGGGACCTTCAGGCAAAAAAAGACAGTGGCAAGGTAGCCCGATGGAGATTCAAACGTTTCACCAGGACTCTTTTTACCGACACCGAGGCTCAGAAAACAGCATTAAAGTTGTCAGCCCGGTTGCGTCGGAGCTCGAAATTTGCGACATCTACCTCGCTGTTTGCGACAGGGTCGTAAAGAACGCGAAAGGTTAGATACGCAAGTATCGCCAACATTGTCGGCGTGATATAAGTTTGCGCCGACACAAAAAGAAAGAGCCGCCCAGATAATAAAACAGGTGGGACGGCAGTACTCTTCTAAAACCAAAGGAGCAAATCACGATGCGCGTGATGAAGTGGAGCATGATCGCACTGGCAGTTGCAGCAGCAGCCAGTACCCAATTGGCTACGGCCGCCCCTTTCGTAAGTGACCAGGCTGAAGCCAAAGGTATTGTTGAAGACAGCACGCTGAACTTGCTGGTTCGCAACTACTACTTCAACCGCGACCGCAAAGATGGCGCAACCGACCAGAAAGACTGGACCCAAGGCATCTGGGGCAACTTCAGCTCCGGTTACACTCAGGGTCTGATCGGTGTTGGTGTTGATGCATTCGGTTACCTGGCAATCAAACTGGACGGCGGTGATGGCACCGGCGGCACCGGTAACATGAGCCGCGACGCCGATGGCGAAGTCAACAACAGCCAGGGCAAAGCCGGTGGCGCTGTTAAATTCCGCGTATCCAAAACCGAGCTGAAAGTCGGCGACATGCAGCCAAGCACTGCTCCAGTGTTTGCAGTTGGCGGCTCCCGTATCCTTCCTCAAACTGCCAGCGGCATCCAGCTGCAGAGCAGCGAAGTCAAAGACCTTGACCTCGAAGCCGGTCACTTCTACTCGGCGACCAGCCAGGACCGTAACGCTCGTGACGGCGGCCTGTTTGCAACCTACGCTGGCGTAGAAGCCAACTCCATCGACTACTTCGGTGGCAAATACGGCATCACCGACAACCTGTCGGCATCGCTGTACGGCGCCAAGCTGGAAGACGTCTGGAACCAGTACTACGCCAACCTGAACTACACCATCCCGATGGGTGGCGACGAGTCGCTGAACCTGGACGGTAACATCTACAACACCAAAGACACTGGTGATGCCAAAGCAGGCGAGATCAGCAACACTGCTTACTCCCTGGCAGCCGCTTTCTCGTTCATGAAAGCACACACCATCACCCTCGCCTTCCAGAAGGTTAACGGTGACACTCCGTTCGACTACATCGGCGTGGGCAAAAACAACCGCGGCGGCGACTCGATCTTCCTCGCCAACTCCATCCAGTACTCTGACTTCAACGCCCCTGGCGAGAAGTCTGCCCAGGTTCGTTACGACCTGAAAATGGCTGAGTACGGCGTTCCAGGTCTGAGCTTCATGACCCGTTACGTTAAAGGCTGGGACATCGACGGCACCAAAACTCCAGCAGGCAGCCCTTACGCTGGTCTGTATGGCGAAGACGGCAAGCACAACGAAACCAACTTCGAAGCCAAGTACGTTGTTCAGTCAGGCCCGGCAAAAGACCTGTCCTTCCGTATTCGTCAAGCATGGCACTTCGCTAACGCTGACGAAGGTGAAGGCGACGTGAAAGAGTTCCGTTTCATCGTCGACTACCCGCTGTCGGTTTTGTAATCGCATCCAGTTAGTTTGCGGTAACAAAACAAAAGGCCCATCTTCGGATGGGCCTTTTTTATTGCCTGTGCAAATTGTTCAATTATTGAACAATCGCCATACATGCCTGACCGAAAAGTCAGACATGTATTGCAAGGTCTATCACTGCACTGCGGACTCCTGAACCACGCGAATAACCCGCTGTGGAAATGGAATATCGATGCCAGCCTGTCTCAGGTGATCACGGGACAGTTCGTTGAACATGAACATCACATCCCAATAATCGGCCGTCTTCACCCAGACACGCAGGGAAACAGTGATAGAACTGTCACCCAATGTCGAAATGACTGCCTGAGGTGCCGGGTCCGTCAATACACGGGGATCCTTGGCCAGTTCCAGCAATACTTCACGGGCTTTCTGCAAGTCCGCTTCGTAATCAACGCCTACATCAAACACGACTTTGCGGGTCGGCTGACGATTGGTGTTGGTGATGATGCCGTTCGACAGATTACCGTTGGGAACGATGATGGTCTTGTTGTCACCGGTACGCAGCACGGTATGGAAAATCTGGATGCTGTCGACGGTGCCGGCGATCCCCTGAGCCTCGATCCAGTCACCGATACGAAACGGACGGAACAGCAAGATCAGCACGCCGCCGGCGAAGTTTGCCAGGCTGCCCTGCAAGGCCAGGCCGATGGCCAGACCCGCCGCACCAATCGCCGCGACAAACGAAGTGGTTTCCACACCGATCATCGAGGCTACGCTGACGATCAGCAGGATCTTGAGGATGATGTTCGCCAGGCTGCTGATAAAACCTTGCAGCGCAAGGTCAGCGTTGCGCAAGGCAATCAGGCCGCCGAGCTTTTTCGTGACTTTGTTGATCAGCCACCAGCCGATGGCCAGGGTGATGACCGCCAGCAGTACACGACTGCCGTACTCCATGATCATCGGGATCCAGGTTTGGGAAACCTTGACCAGGTTATCTACCTCAGCATTTAAGTCCATCTACTTGCTCCTGTTTTCCGGCTATCCGGCATGCATAAAAAAAAGCGGCAGAAAGATCGAACCGCGACGGGCTCAATCGTTTCTGCCGTTGCTTGGGCCTCCGACGTCACAAACGCCGATAGGTTCCCGCTTTCAAGTCAGTCGCGGAAGTTGTTGAACTGCAGCGGCATACCGAATTCCTTGGCTCGCAGCGCAGCAATGGCTTCCTGCAGGTCATCACGCTTCTTGCCGGTAATCCGCACCTGCTCGCCCTGAATGGCAGCCTGGACCTTGAGCTTGGCGTCCTTGACGTGAGCGACGATTTTCTTCGCCAACTCCTTGTCGATGCCTTCCTTGAGGACCGCTTCCTGCTTCATCAACTTGCCCGACGCGAAGGCGTCCTTGACCTCAAGGCACTGCACGTCGATTTTGCGCTTGACCAGGGCCAGCTTGAGGATCTCAATCATCGCTTCAAGCTGGAAGTCCGCTTCCGCTGTCAGGTTGACGGTCAGGTCTTTTTCCTTGAACTCGAAGCTGCCTTTGCCTTTCAGGTCATAACGACGATCGAGTTCCTTGACGGCGTTCTCGACCGCGTTGGTGACTTCGTGTTTGTCCAGTTCGGATACCACGTCGAACGACGGCATGTAATCTCTCCAATATAAAGGCGCGCCGATGGAGCACGCCTGGCTTGCGGTTAAAATCCGCGCTGATTATAACGGGTCTTTCCCATCATTCACTGTGAGCTGCCGATGCACGCCTTAAAGAGAGCAAAAAGCTGATGTCCACCACCTGGCATGTTCTGGGCGCCGGCAGCCTCGGCACTTTATGGTCAACACGTCTGGCACGGGCTGGCGTACCCGTGAAGCTGATCCTGCGGGACACCGCGAGACTACAGGCCTATGAGGCGGCCGGTGGTTTGACACTGGTGGAACACGGCGAGGCGCAACACTATGCCGTACCCGCCGAGACAGCCGACAGCACACAGCCGATCCACCGCCTGTTGGTGGCCTGTAAAGCCTACGACACCGAAAGCGCGGTGGCCCGATTGGCGCCGCGCCTGGCCCCCGGTGCCGAGCTGATCCTGCTGCAAAATGGGCTGGGCAGCCAGGACGCGGTGGCCGCACAGGTTCCGCAGGCACGCTGCATCTATGCGTCGAGCACCGAAGGTGCCTTTCGCGACGGTGATTGGCGCGTGGTGTTTGCCGGGCATGGCTTCACCTGGCTGGGGGACGCGAGCCATCCGGTCGCGCCGATCTGGCTCGACGACCTGAGCGCTGCCGGTATCCCCCACGAGTGGAGCACCGAAATCCTGACCCGGCTGTGGCGCAAACTCGCCCTCAACTGTGCGATCAATCCGCTGACGGTGCTACACGATTGCCGCAACGGCGGCTTGCAGCAACATCACTGCGAAGTCGCCACCCTGTGCGGCGAGTTGGTGGAGCTGCTTGAGCGTTGCGGTCAACCGGCTGCCGCCGAAAACCTGCAACAGGAAGTTGAACGGGTGATTCACGCCACTGCAGCCAACTACTCCTCGATGCATCAGGACGTCACGAGCCAGCGCCGCACAGAAATCAGCTACCTGCTGGGCTACGCCTGCAAAGTGGCCGGGCGCCATCAACTGAACCTGCCTCACCTCAATCAGCTTGAGTCGAGGTTGATTGCCCGCCTGCAAAGCCTTGGATTGCCCAGCGACTGAGCAGCGGCTACGCTGGCCACTTGTTCCTTGTCTGCGATGAATCCGATGCCATTGCGCCAGCGCCTTGAAAACCTGCCCGTCGGCCAGAAACTGCTGGCCGCCCTGCTGGTACTGATGGTCACCGTCCTGCTGGTTGCCAACCTGACCTTTATCAGCGCCGCCTACTACATATCCCAGGAAAGCATGGCGCCACAGGCCCTGCAGACCATCGGCCGACTGGTATCGAACCCGAGCCTGGTGTCCGAAGCCCTGGAATCGCCGCAAAGCGCCGAGCGCCTGCTCAACGAACTCAACAGTTATTCACCGCTGCGCGCAGCAGTCCTGTATGACGGAAAGGGCGAACAGTTGGCGCAACTGCAGCGCGGCGACAAACTGGAGTTGCCGAAACGGTTCCGGCATATCGAAGACTGGCAGGTGACCGAGTTTCGCAGCAACCAGGTCATCACCCTGCCCCGCCCCGGAACCGCACCAGGGCATTTGCTGTTGGTCGCCAGCAGTGAACTGCCAGTGGCGTTCTACACCGGGACCCTGACGGCCAGCCTGGGCATTCTGATTTTCAGTGTGCTGCTGTGGCTGATCATCGCCCGCCAGATCAAGCGCCTGATTACCCGGCCGATCCATCAGCTCGAAGAGTTGTCCCGCCAGGTAACCCGTGAAGAAAACTACGCACTGCGTGCTTCGCGAGGTAACCACGATGAAATCGGCAGTCTCGCCGAGGCGTTCAACACCATGCTCTCGCGTATCGAGGCCCGGGAGCAGCAACTCAAACGTGCCCGGGACGACTCCCAGGCTGCCTACGACCAGGCCCAGGGCCTGGCGGAAGAAACCCGCCATACCAACCGCAAGCTGGAGCTGGAAGTCCAGGTGCGCAGCAAGATCGAGAAAAAGCTCACCGGCTTCCAGAACTACCTCAACAGCATCATTGACTCCATGCCGTCGGCATTGATCGCCCTCGACGAACAGCTCTATGTGACGCAATGGAACCAGGAAGCGAGCGCCCTTTCCGGCACTCGCCTCGACGAAGCCCTGAACCAGCCGATTTTCCTTGCCTTCGAACCGCTCAAGCCGTTCCTGCCGCAACTCAAGCAAACGGTCGAACAACACACGGTGGCCAAGATCGAACGTGTCACCTGGCTCAAGGACGAAGAGCCCCGCCACTACGCCCTGACTTTCTACCCGTTGATGGGCGGCGCCGGGCGTGGCGTGGTGATCCGGATCGACGACATCACCCAGCGCCTGTCCCTGGAAGAGATGATGGTGCAGTCGGAGAAAATGCTCTCGGTTGGCGGTCTTGCCGCCGGCATGGCCCACGAGATCAACAACCCGCTGGGTGCGATACTGCACAACGTGCAAAACATTCGCCGACGCCTGTCCCCCGATCTGCCGAAGAACCTGGAAGTAGCCGAACAGGCCGCAATCGAACTGGCGACGGTCAATCAGTACCTGCAAATCCGCGAAGTGCCGCAGTTGCTCGACGGCATCCAGCAGGCCGGCGCCCGGGCCGCCAAAATCGTCACCCACATGCTCAGTTTCAGCCGTCGCAGCACCCGCCAAATGGCCCCGTGCGATCTGCCCGCCCTGATCGATCAGGCGGTAGAGATTGCCGGCAACGATTTCGACCTGGCGATCGGCTTCGATTTCAAGGGCCAGGCCATCATTCGTCAGTTCGATCCGGCGCTGGGTCCGGTACCCGGCACCGCCAACGAACTGGAGCAAGTGCTGCTCAACCTGTTGAAAAACGCCGCGCAAGCCATCCACCAGCGCGAAGACGACAGCGAGCCGGGGCGGATCATTCTGCGCACCCGGCTGAACCCGCCATGGGCGGAAATCCAGGTCGAGGACAACGGCATCGGCATGAGCGAAAGCGTGCGCAAACGCACCTTCGAGCCGTTCTTCACGACCAAGGAAATCGGCCAGGGCACCGGCCTTGGACTGTCGGTGTCGTATTTCATCATCACCAACAACCACAAGGGGCAGATGGAAGTGCAATCGACCCTGGGCCAGGGCACGTGCTTCACCTTGCGCCTGCCCCTGGCGAGCACGCCACCTGTCTCGCAAGAACTCAATCTGCTATCGAGGTAACCATGGGCTTTCGTTTGTCGAAGATTTACACCCGCACTGGCGACAAAGGCGAGACCGGGCTGGGCGACGGACGCCGCGTACCCAAGGATCACCCGCGCATTGAAGCAATCGGTGAGGTCGATACGCTGAACAGCCAGGTTGGGGTACTCCTGGCCGGGCTGGCGGCAGAAACCGCCCGGTTTCCAGGCTTGAACGAAGTGATCGAGGTATTGGCTCCCTGCCAGCATCGGTTATTTGATCTGGGTGGCGAACTGGCGATGCCGGTGTATCAAGCGTTGAATGCAGCGGAAATCGAACGCCTGGAAGCCGCGATCGATGTATGGAATGAAGAGTTGGGACCGCTGGAAAACTTCATCTTGCCTGGCGGCTCGACGCTGATTGCCCAGGCTCATGTCTGTCGAAGCCTGGCGCGCAGCGCAGAGCGGCGGTGTCAGCAACTCAATGCGATTGAGCCGTTGGCCGGGGTTGGCCTGGCGTACATCAATCGATTGTCGGACTTGCTGTTTGTGGTGGCGCGGCTGATTGCCAAGCGTCAGGGAGTGACGGAGATTCTTTGGCAGCCTGCGGCGAAGCCTGAGGTTTAGTCGGCGCCTCTCGGGGCCCTTCGCGAGCAAGCCCGCTCCCACAGTGGATTTGTGGCACTCACAAAACCTATGGGAGCGGGCTTGCCCGCGAAGAGGCCAGCAGGAGCGCTACAAAATCAGGCCTCAGGCCAAAACGCCCGAATCCCCGCCACACCCTGCGCACCCGCCGCCCAGGCTTTCTCGACCTCGGCCGGGCCAACACCGCCGAGCAGGAACACCGGCTTGCTGAACCCTTCGATCAAGCTTGAAGCCTGCTCCCAACCCAACGGCTCGGCACCAGGATGCGTCAAAGTCGGTTGAACCGGCGACAGGGTCACGAAATCCACCCCCATCTGTTCGGCCAGTGCCAGCTCTTCAGCGTTATGGCACGACGCCGCAAGCCAACGCGAAGCCGGTAGCGGTCGCCCAGCCGCGGCGTACTTGCGCAGCTGCGCCGAGGTAATGTGCCAACCCGCGGACGGGAAGTCGCCCAGCCATTCGAACGGCCCCTTGATCATCAACTGTGCCTTACCGGCACACAGGCCCACCGCATCGACAGCCAGGTCGCGATACTTCGGATCGTAACCGTTCGGTGCACGCAACTGGATCAGCTTGATGCCTCCCGCGATGGCTTTCTGGATTCCCCGCAGCAAGGCCGGTGTTTCCAGATCTTCCGGGGTAATCAAGTACTGAGCGGGTAATTTCGCGGCCGCGACGATCGGCTGATTGGCCTCCGGGAACTCGTAATTCGACAAATCACGAGGTGCCACCCAGACCAGCGGTTGTCCCTCGGCACCATGGGGCTCGCCGGAAAACGCCGAGACTTCCCAGACATCCAGCAACACCTGCTTGTCCGGGTAATCGTGCCGAATCTTGATCAACGGGCGCGCCGCGCCAACCACAATGCCCAGTTCCTCATGGAGTTCGCGGGCCAGTGCGGTTTCGACCGACTCGTCGGCCTCGACCTTGCCCCCGGGAAACTCCCACAGACCACCCTGATGCTGTGAATCAGCACGGCGGGCGATCAGGATTTGGCCACTGCCATCGCGGATGACGGCGGCGGCGACATGCACTCGTTTCACTTTTCCAACTCCTCCAGTCCGGCCTTCTGCCAGGCCTTGAACGCCGGCCATTGGTAGAGGGTATCGACATAGGCTTCGTCAGTGGCAGACAGTTTTACCTGATAGGTGCGCAAGCGCACGGCAATCGGCGCAAAAAACACGTCAGCCAGACTGATATGACCAAACAGGTACGGCCCGGTTTCAGTCGCGGCGGCACAGCATTCAGCCCACAGCGCCGACATGCGTTCGATGTCGGCCTGAACGTCAGCCGGGACCGGCGACAAAGGGGCATCATGGCTCAGGTCGAACGGCATGTTGCCGCGCATGGCAAAGAATCCACTGTGCATCTGCGCACACGCCGAGCGCGCCTGGGCGCGGGCGGCGGTGTCTTTGGGCCAGAGGCCCGCGGCCGGGAACTGTTCCGCCAGGTATTCGGCAATCGCCAGGGAGTCGGCGATGGTGCCGTGTTCGGTTTTCAGCAGCGGGACCTTGCCGGTCGGCGAATGCTTGAGCAGACGCTCGCGGGTGTCGGGCTGGTTCAGCTTGATCAGTTCTTCGGTATAGGCGGCGCCAGCCAGATCGAGGGCCAGGGCACCGCGCAGGGACCAGGAGGAATGCAGTTTGTCGCCGATGATCAGGTGCAGGCTCATGTTCGGGACCTTTTGATGAGGGGACAGGCCAAAATCTCTGGCGTCTGGTCGTCAACCTTCGCGAGCAAGCCCGCTCCCACAGTGATCGCGTTGAACACAACGTTTGTGTACGCCACTGAACCTGTGGGAGCGGGCTTGCTCACCAATGGGACGACTCGGTCTTGAGCCGCGTATTAAGTACGGTACTCGGCGTTGATCTTCACGTACTCGTGGGACAGGTCGGTGGTCCAGATGGTTTCGCTGCAATCGCCACGACCCAGCTCAATACGAATCGTGATTTCTTCCTGCTGCATCACCGCCGAGCCCTGGGCTTCGGTGTAGGTCGCCGCACGCGCGCCACGGCTGGCAATGCACACGTCGCCGAGGAACACATCGATCTTGCTCACGTCCAGGTCAGGTACGCCGGCACGACCAACCGCGGCCAGGATACGGCCCCAGTTCGGATCGGAAGCAAACAACGCGGTCTTGATCAGCGGCGAGTGAGCCACGGTGTAACCGACGTCCAGGCACTCCTGGTGATTGCCACCGCCGTTGACTTCAACGGTGACGAACTTGGTCGCGCCTTCGCCGTCGCGCACGATGGCCTGGGCCACGTCCATGCACACTTCGAATACCGCTTGCTTCAGCTTGGCGAACAACTCGCCTTCGGCACGGGTGATTTCCGGCAGCGCGGCCTGACCCGTGGCGATCAGCATGCAGCAGTCGTTGGTCGAGGTATCACCATCGATGGTGATGCGGTTGAACGACTTGTTGGCGCCATCGAGCATCAGGTTTTGCAACACGTCGCGGGAAACCTTGGCGTCGGTGGCGATATAACCGAGCATGGTCGCCATGTTCGGGCGAATCATGCCCGCACCCTTGCTGATGCCGGTGACGGTGATGGTCACGCCGTCATGCTGGAACTGACGGCTCGCGCCTTTTGGCAGGGTGTCGGTGGTCATGATGCCGGTGGCGGCAGCTTCCCAGTTGTGGATCGACAGATCATCGAGGGCTGCTTGCAGCGCACCTTCGATTTTTTCCACGGGCAGCGGCTCGCCGATCACGCCGGTGGAGTACGGCAGCACCTGGCTGGCATCGACACCCGTCAGCTCGGCCAGCTTGGCGCAGGTGCGCTCGGCAGCAGCCAGGCCTGGCTCGCCGGTGCCGGCGTTGGCATTGCCGGTATTGGTCAGCAGGTAACGCACCGGGCCTTGCACGCGTTGCTTGGCCAGGATCACCGGTGCGGCGCAAAAGGCGTTCAAGGTGAACACGCCGGCAACCGTGGAGCCTTCAACACAGCGCATGACCACAACATCCTTGCGCCCCGGGCGCTTGATGCCGGCCGAGGCAATACCGAGTTCAAAACCGGCAACCGGGTGCAACGTTGGCAAAGGACCAAGACCAACAGCCATGAATGCGCTCCTCTAAAAATGATGTCAGCAACCGTTTCAGCAAAAACGGTGGTTCGAATGGTAAAACGCCGCGACGGCAGAAGCCGGTCGCGGCGCGGGTATTTCAGCGATTGAAACGGGTTTTACTGGATCTGCCCGTGGCAATGCTTGAACTTCTTGCCCGAACCGCAGTAGCACAGCTCATTGCGACCCAGCTTCTGCTCGTTGCGTACCGGCGCGGCAGCGAGGGCAAGATCGACTTCTTCGCCCAACACTTCCGGTTGCTCCAGGCCCGGGGCTTCTTCATGCAGGAACTGCATGCGAGCGGCCAGCGCCTCGGCTTCCTGGCGCAGGCGCTGCTCTTCTTCGATCGGATCTTCGCGACGAACCTGAACGTGGGACAGCACACGGATCGAGTCGCGCTTGATCGAATCCAGCAACTCGGAGAACAGGGTGAACGACTCGCGCTTGTATTCCTGCTTCGGGTTCTTCTGGGCATAACCACGCAAGTGGATACCGTGACGCAGGTGGTCCATGGTCGACAGGTGGTCTTTCCACAGGTCGTCCAGTACACGCAGAACGATTTGCTTCTCGAAGGTGCGCAGCGCTTCGGCGCCCGCCTGGTCTTCTTTCTCGTTGTACGCCGCGATGAGCTCGTTCATGAGCTTCTCGCGCAGGGTTTCCTCGTACAGGTGATCGTCTTCGTCGAGCCACTGCTGGATCGGCAGCGCCACACCGAAGTCGCTCTGCAGCGCAGCTTCCAGACCGGCCACGTCCCACTGTTCAGGCAGCGATTGCGGAGGAATGTGTGCGCTGACGGTGGCGTTGAGCACGTCCTGACGGAAGTCAGCGATGGTCTCGCCGATGTTGTCGGCGGCCAGCAACGTGTTACGCATGTGATAGATCACTTTACGCTGTTCGTTGTTGACGTCGTCGAACTCGAGCAGTTGCTTGCGAATGTCGAAGTTGCGGCCTTCAACCTTGCGCTGGGCCTTTTCGATGGAGTTGGTCACCATGCGGTGCTCGATCGCTTCGCCAGGCTGCATGCCCAGGGCCTTCATGAAATTCTTCACCCGGTCAGAGGCGAAGATGCGCATCAGGCTGTCTTCCAGAGACAGGTAGAAGCGGCTGGAACCGGCGTCGCCCTGACGACCGGCACGACCACGCAGCTGGTTGTCGATACGGCGGGATTCG
This sequence comes from Pseudomonas sp. A-R-19, assembly GCF_019956575.1. Lineage (NCBI taxonomy): Bacteria > Pseudomonadati > Pseudomonadota > Gammaproteobacteria > Pseudomonadales > Pseudomonadaceae > Pseudomonas > Pseudomonas sp. A-R-19. Next base: position 40,353 of record NZ_JAHBDR010000059.1, on the reverse strand, counting down.
TGACGCTCGGACGCAATGACCTGCAAACCGCCCGACTCGAGCACTTGCTGGTGACGCTTCTGCCAGTCAGCTTTGATCTGGGCAATCTGCTCAGGGGTCGGGCTTTCCAGGGAGGCCACTTCCACTTCCCAGTTACCGCCCAACAGGATGTCGGTACCACGACCGGCCATGTTGGTGGCGATGGTCAGTGCGCCCGGGCGACCGGCCTGGGCAATGATCTCGGCTTCCTTTTCATGGAACTTGGCGTTCAGGACCTTGTGTTCGATGCCTTCCTTCACGAGCAGGCTGGACATGTGCTCGGAGGTTTCGATGGTGGCGGTACCGACCAGGACCGGACGGCCTGCGGCCATGCTTTCCTTGATATCGGCCACGATTGCCGCGTACTTCTCGTCGGCCGTCAGGAACACCAGGTCGTTGTAGTCTTTACGCGCCAAAGGCTTGTTCGGCGGAATCACCATGACCTGCAGGCCATAGATCTGGTGGAATTCGAACGCTTCGGTGTCGGCCGTACCGGTCATGCCGGACAGTTTGTTGTACAGACGGAAGTAGTTCTGGAAGGTGGTCGACGCCAGGGTCTGGCTTTCGGCCTGGATGTTCAGGTTTTCCTTCGCTTCGATGGCCTGGTGCAGGCCTTCGGACAAACGGCGACCCGGCATGGTACGACCGGTGTGCTCGTCGACCAGTACGACCTGACCGTCCTGCACGATGTATTCGACGTTGCGATGGAACAGTTTGTGCGCGCGCAGGCCGGCGTAGACGTGAGTCAGCAGGCTCAGGTTGTGCGCCGAGTACAGGCTTTCGCCTTCAGCCAGCAGGCCGAGGGAGGTCAGCGATTCTTCAACGAACTGATGACCGGCTTCGTTGAGCTCGACCTGGCGGGTCTTCTCGTCGACAGTGTAATGGCCAGCCTTGGTGACTTCGCCTTCGACTTCTTCGACATGCAATTCCAGCCGCGGGATCAGCTTGTTGATCTCGATGTACAGCTTGGAGCTGTCCTCGGCCTGACCGGAGATGATCAGCGGCGTACGGGCTTCGTCGATGAGGATGGAGTCGACTTCGTCGATCACGGCAAAATTGAGTTCGCGCTGGAATTTTTCTTCCATGCTGAACGCCATGTTGTCGCGCAGGTAATCGAAACCGAATTCGTTGTTGGTGCCGTAGGTGATGTCGGCGGCGTAGGCAGCGCGCTTTTCTTCCGGCGGCTGGAACGGCGTGACCACGCCGACCGTGAGGCCGAGGAATTCATACAGCGGACGCATCCAGTTGGCGTCGCGGCGGGCCAGATAGTCGTTCACCGTCACAACGTGCACGCCCTTGCCGGACAGCGCGTTGAGGTAAACGCCCAGTGTTGCCACCAGGGTCTTGCCTTCACCGGTACGCATTTCCGCGATCATGCCTTCATGCAAGGTCATGCCGCCGATCAGTTGGACGTCGAAGTGACGCATGCCCATGACACGCTTGCCGGCTTCGCGGGCGACCGCAAAGGCTTCTGGCAGGAGCTTGTCGAGGGTTTCCCCTTTGGCGATGCGGGCCTTGAACTCGTCTGTCTTGGCACGCAATTGATCGTCCGAAAGGGCCACCATTTGCTCTTCGAAGGCATTGACGAGTTGCACCGTCTTGAGCATGCGTTTGACTTCACGCTCATTCTTGCTTCCAAAAAGTTTCTTTAACAAAGGCGCAAACATATCGGCAGGATCTTCCACACTAAAGGGATGGAGGGCGGCCCCGTGAGTCGCCCGTGCAGCCCTCATGGCCGCATGCGAACGAGCATTCTACCCGGAAACGGTGGTGAGGAAAGTGGCGAAATTCCACGATGCTGGCACTGCGCTTTGACGGGGCTCACTTTAAATAGGGGCGTTTTGCTCAACTTCAAGCCGTTGAGGGCAGAAGTTAGTTGTTGATTTAATGGGTAAAGCACCCACAAAAGCAATGGGCGGGTGCATCCGGTGCTTTCTGCTACCATGGCGCCTCTGTTACTTCAGGTGTCTGATCATGGCATTTCGCCCACTTACGGCCAAAGTACCTGCCGTTCTATTACGCGAAGCCAAGCCGCTGAAAGCCATTCTCGGCCACGCTCAACGCCTGGGTCATCTGCAACGCTTGCTCGAGAGCCAACTGCAGCCCGCCGCTCGCGAGCATTGCCATGTGGCTTCCTGGCGCGAAGGCAGTTTGTTGCTGATTGTCACAGACGGTCATTGGGCAACCCGCCTGCGCTACCAGCAAAAGCGCCTGCAACGGCAACTGCAAATGTTCGACGAATTTGCCAACCTGACACGAATCCTGTTCAAGGTGCAGCCACCTACCGTCCAGCGGGGCGCGACCGGGCACACCATGGACCTGTCGCACGATGCTGCGGCAACTATTCAGGCCACGGCCGACGGGATCAGCGATCCGAACCTGCGGGCGGCGCTGGAGCGACTGGCGGCGCACGCCAAATCCAAAACCTGACACAGAAACCTTGTGGGAGCGGGCTTGCTCGCGAAAGCGCTACATCAGTCACATCAATGTTGAATGTGCTGACGCCTTCGCGAGCAAGCCCGCTTCCACTGTCAGACTGTACTCGCTCAAGTTAGCGGCGTTTGCTGCCGCCCAGTAATGAGCCCATCAAGCCGCGCACCAACTGTCGGCCAATCTGGTTCGCCGCCTGTTGCATCGCCGATTTCAGCGCCTTCCCTGCCGCGGTTCCAAGAAACTCCCCGGCCTGCTCGGTGAAGCTTGGCTCCTCGGGTGCCGGTTTACCCGGTGCCGCTTCCGGTGCCGGCGCCAGGCCCTTGCGCGCCATCAGCACCTCATAGGCCGATTCACGGTCAACCGGTTTGTCATACCGCCCCTGCAACGGCGACCCGGCAATCAGCGCCGTGCGCTCGGCATCGGTCAAAGGCCCGATCCGCGATTGCGGCGGCGCTACCAGCACCCGCTGGACCATTTCCGGCGTGCCCTTTTCCTGCAAGGTGCCGACCAGCGCCTCGCCGATCCCGAGCTCGGTCAACACTGACAACGTATCGAACGCCGGATTCGGCCGGAAACCTTCGGCTACCGCGCGCAGGGACTTCTGCTCTTTGGCGGTGAACGCACGCAAGCCATGCTGGATACGCAAGCCCAATTGCGCCAGCACATCATCCGGCAGGTCACCCGGCGATTGCGTGACGAAATACACGCCCACGCCTTTCGAACGAATCAGCCTCACGACTTGCTCAAGACGGTCACGCAACGCCTGGGGCGTACCGTTGAACAGCAAGTGCGCCTCGTCGAAGAATAGCGCCAGCAATGGTTTGTCGGCATCGCCACGCTCAGGCAGTTGCTCGAACAGCTCAGCCAGCAGCCACAACAGGAACGTCGCGTAGACCTTCGGTGCTTCGTGCACAAGACGGCGGGCATCAAGCAAATGAATGCGCCCGCGGCCATCCGCAGTGGGCTGGAGGATGTCTTCGAGTTGCAGCGCCGGCTCGCCGAACAAGGCTTCGGCGCCTTGTTGCTCCAGGGTCGCCAGACGTCTGAGCAGCGCCTGACTGGAGCCGGTGGTCATCAATGCCGCATCGTCGCCCAGCAACTCGGGATTGTCCCGCAAGTGATTGAGCAACGCCTTCAGGTCCTTGAGATCGAGCAACAACAGGCCTTCGCGGTCCGCCACCTTGAACGCCGCGTACAGTGCCGACTGCTGACTGTCGGTCAGTTCCAGCAGGCTGCCCAGCAGCAGCGGCCCCATTTCGCTCAAGGTTGTACGTAAAGGATGACCGGACTGACCGTGTACGTCCCACAACGTCACCGGATAAGCCTGAGGCTTGTGGTTGAGCCAGGGCATCCCGGCAATCCGCTCGGCGATCTTGCCCTGGGGGTTGCCGGCGGCACCCAGGCCGCACAGGTCGCCCTTGATGTCGGCGGCGAACACCGCTACCCCGGCATCGCTGAAGGCTTCGGCCAATCGTTGCAAAGTGACGGTTTTGCCGGTGCCGGTCGCGCCCGCGATCAAACCGTGGCGGTTCGCCAGGCGCATGGCCTGGGCAATCGGCTGTCCTGTGAGATCGGCGCCGATAACGAGTTGCAGTGAGTCAGGCATTTGGTCACCCATGATTAATCTTTGGTCCTACACGGCCGATAGAGATAACGACAAAGCAGTCAGACACGATCTGGTCGGAAATTTCCCTAAGGAGAGTCGGAAAATTCACTTGCTTTCAAACTTGCCCGTAATGCGCCTCTTTATAAAAGCACGCGCTGGACATTAAGACCTTAGCGGAACCCCAAGCCATGAACAAAAATCTGCGTTTCAGCCATAAAATCCTGCTTGCCGCCGCCCTCATTGTGATTGCCGCCTTCGCTTCATTCACGCTGTACAACGACTATCTACAGCGCAACGCCATCCGCGAAGACCTCAATAACTATCTCAACGAGATGGGCGACGTCACCGCCAACAACATCCAGACCTGGCTGGCCGGGCGAATTTTGTTGATCGAGAACCTCTCGCAAAACATCGCCATCAACCCGGAACAAAGCAACGTCGCCAGCCTGCTTGAGCAGAAAACCCTGACGTCGACGTTCATGGCGTCCTACCTGGGTGACGCCACCGGGCACTTCACCATTCGTCCGGACGCGAAGATGCCGGACGGTTTCGACCCGCGTGTTCGCCCCTGGTACAAAGGCGCCGAAAGCAGCAGTACGCCGACCCTGACCGAACCTTACATCGATGCGGCAACCGGCCAATTGATCATCTCCATGGCCACGGCTTCGAAAAAGGCCGGCCAGAGCGTGGGAGTGGTAGGCGGCGACCTGAGCCTGCAAACCCTGATCGATACCCTCAGTGCCCGCGACTTTGATGGCATGGGTTACGCGTTCCTGGTCAGCGCCGACGGCAAGATCCTGGTTCACCCGGACAAAGCGCTGGTGATGAAGTCCCTGAGCGAGGCGTATCCGAAAGACACCCCGCGCATCGGCAACGGCTTCAGCGAAGTGGACGTCGATGGCAAGACGCGCATCGTCAGCTTCACCCCGATCAAGGGCCTGCCTTCGGTCAACTGGTACATCGGTCTGTCGGTCGACAAAGAAAAAGCCTACTCGATGCTCAGCAAATTCCGCGCCTCTGCTGTGGTTGCGACCATCATTGCGGTGGCGATCATCATCGCCCTGCTGGGCATGTTGATTCGCATCCTGATCCAGCCTTTGCACGTCATGACCCGCGCCATGGCCGACATCGCCGATGGCGAAGGCGACCTGACCAAGCGCCTGACCATCCAGAACAACGACGAATTCGGTACCCTCGGCACCGCGTTCAACCGCTTCGTCGAGCGCATTCACGGTTCAATCCGCGAAGTGTCCTCGGCGACCGGGCAAGTCAACGAAGTGGCGTTGCGTGTAGTGGCCGCTTCCAACTCGTCGATGTTCAACTCCGACCAGCAAGCCTCGCGCACCAGCAGCGTCGCGGCCGCCATCAACCAACTGGGCGCCGCCGCCCAGGAAATTGCCCGCAACGCTGCTCAGGCTTCGAGCCAGGCCAGCGATGCCCGCAGCCTGGCCGAAGACGGCCAGCAAGTGGTGGACCGCAGTATCGTGGCGATGAATCAACTGTCGAGCATGCTCAGCGCATCGAGTACCAACATCGAATCGCTGAACAGTAAAACGGTGAACATCGGGCAGATTCTCGAAGTGATCACCAGCATTTCCCAACAAACCAACCTGCTGGCGCTCAACGCTGCCATTGAAGCTGCGCGCGCCGGTGAGGCCGGTCGCGGTTTTGCCGTGGTGGCAGACGAGGTGCGCAACCTGGCACACCGCACGCAGGAATCGGCGCAACAGGTACAGACCATGATCGAGGAACTGCAAGTCGGCGCCCGGGAATCGGTCAGCACCATGAGCGACAGTCAGCGCCACAGTCAGGACAGCGTGGAAATCGCCAACCTCGCAGGCGAGCGCCTGAACAGCGTGACCTTGCGTATCGGTGAAATCGACGGCATGAACCAGTCGGTGGCCACCGCAACCGAGGAGCAGACCGCCGTGGTGGAGTCGATCAACGTCGACATCACCGAGATCAACACGCTGAACCAGGAGGGTGTGGAAAACCTGCAATCGACCTTGCGCGCGTGTTCGGACCTTGAACAGCAGGCGGCGCGGTTGAAGCAGTTGGTAGGCAGTTTCCGTATCTAGCGTCTGAACCGGCCTCATCGCTGGCAAGCCAGCTCCTACAGGTGGATCGCGCTCTTGTAGGAGCCGGCTTGCCGGCGATGAGGCCAGCACATAACCTCAACCGAACATCTATCCTTCATAAAGGTCAACCAAGGGAGTACCGGGACCGGAGGATCGTTCATCGTGCATATCGCTGACATCACCATGTTCTACGCCCCTGCCAGCGGTGGCGTACGCACTTATCTGGATGCAAAGCATCGTCGCCTGGGCATCAAGCCGGGCATTCGCCACAGTTTGCTGATCCCCGGATCCTCTTTTAGCGAGCAGGATGGCATCTTCACCGTCCCGGCCCCCGCCTTGCCCTTCGGCAAGGGCTATCGCTTCCCGCTGCGCCTCGCACCCTGGCGCAATGTCCTGCAGGACTTGCAGCCCGACCTGATCGAAGTCGGCGACCCCTATCTCACCGCATGGGCAGCACTGGACGCGCGGCGCCAACTCGACGTGCCGGTCATCGGCTTCTATCACTCGGACCTGCCCCTGCTGGTCCGCAACCGCATGGGCAATTGGGTGACCAACAACGTCGAAGCCTATGTCAGCAAGCTCTACGGCAACTTCGACCGGGTCCTGGCGCCCAGTCGGGTCATGGCCGACAAATTGACCGGGCTTGGGGTCAGGAATGTCTTCGTGCAACCGCTCGGCGTCGACCTGCAAACCTTCCATCCAGATGCCCGGGACCCGGGGCTGCGAGCCGAGTTGGGTCTGGACGAAAACACCCGCCTGCTGATTTTCGCCGGGCGCGGTTCCAAGGAAAAAAACCTGCCGGTGCTGCTCGACTGCATGCAGCGCCTGGGCCGACGCTATCACCTGATTCTGGTGGGCTCGTCGATGCCCACGGCCGTGCCGGCCAACGTGACGGTGATCGACGAATTCTGCCCCGCCGCGCAGGTAGCCCGCCTCATGGCCAGTGCCGATGCACTGTTGCACGCCGGCGATCAGGAAACCTTTGGCCTGGTGATACTCGAAGCCATGGCCAGTGGCATTCCCGTAGTAGCCGTAGCGGCCGGGGCTTTCGAGGAAATCGTCAGCGAGGACTGCGGCCGGCTCTGCGCACCGAACAACCCCGCCGCGATGGCCACCGCCGTTCGAGAATTGTTCGGCTCGGGCAGCGCAGCGCTTGGCAAACAGGCACGGTTGCATGTCGAACGGCATTACGCCTGGGACACCGTGGTCAACAGCCTGCTGCGCCACTACCACGCTGTGCTCGGCAGCCAGTGGCCGCTGACGGCCAATGGTTGAGTCCATGAACAGCCCCGTTTTACTGCTGGTGCTGCACGACGTGGCTCCGCCAACCTGGGCCGACTACCAGCCGTTCGTCAGAGCCGTCGACGCCCTGGGTGACGTGCCGATGACCTGGCTGGTGGTGCCGGATTTCCATAAACACAACCCTCTGGACGCCCATCCGCAATTTTGCCGCCAGCTCTCTGCACGGGTCACCCGGGGTGACGAATTGGCATTGCATGGCTACTTCCATTGCGACGACGGGCCAATAACGCGCAATCCCCGCGACTGGTTCATGCGTCGGATCTATACCCATGAAGGCGAGTTTTACCGTTTATCGCGAGAAGCCGCCCTCTCCCGCCTGCGTTCGGGCATCGAGATGTTCCACCGCCATGACTGGCCGCTGGAAGGGTTCGTCGCCCCCGCCTGGCTGATGAGCCAAGGCACTCGCCAGGCATTGCGCGAATTGCCGCTGAGTTACACCAGCGACTCGCAGCATTTATACCGGCTGCCGGACTTCACCGCGATCGAGGCGCCAGGTCTGGTCTGGAGTGCGCGCAGCGCTTGGCGCCGGGGCGTATCGAAGCTGGTCAGCGACCGCCGCGAACAACGCTGGCAGCACGCCCCGGTGATTCGCCTGGGCCTGCACCCGGTGGACATGCGCCATGAGTTTTCCCGTCGATACTGGCTGCAAACCCTCGAGCGCCTGCTCGATGGCGGACGCGTTCCGATGACCAAGGCCCAGTGGCTGGCGCTGCAAAACGACCGAATGGGCTGTGCCGCATGAGTCGCGGACTGCTGTTGACTCTCGGCCTGCTCGCGGCGGTGCTGATTCCGACACTGCTGGGCGGCAGCGAGACCTGGTCCCGGCTGACCAGCTTTGCGCTGCCTTGGCTATTGATCATGTTTGGCATGATCCTGCTGTGCTGGGGCGTGAATACCTTGCGATTGCGCTTGTTGCTGGGGGACCAATGCGACAAGGTCAGCCCGCTCAGAAGCCTCGGCGTGGTGATGGCCGCCGAATTTGCCTACTGCGCCACGCCTGGCGGCAGCGGCGGTCCTCTGACGATCATGGCGTTGCTGGCGCGTCACGGCGTGCGCCCGGCCAGGGGCAGCGCGGTGTTCGCCATGGATCAGTTGAGCGACTTGCTGTTTTTCCTCTGTGCACTGAGCGGGATTCTGATTTACGCCCTGTTCCAGCACCTCAGCCAGCGCATGGAATGGATGCTGACCGTCAGCGCCGTTTCGCTGTTCGGTGGCCTGATCAGTTGCGTCGTGGTGGCGCGCTATCACCGCTCTTTGATTCGCCTGAGTGGCCGCTGGCTCGCCCGAGCCAATGTGCAAACCGCCACGCGAATGCGCTGGGCGCGCAAGCTCCTGCAGTTTCTCGCAGCGTTTACCGACACGCTGAAATTACCCGTGCAGACCTTGATCAAGGTATTTGCCCTGACCTGCGTGCATTGGGTCTTGCGCTACAGCGTGCTCTATCTGGCGTTGCGCGGGCTCGGCGCGGATTTGCAGTGGGCCTGGAGTTTTCTGATCCAGATGCTGGCGCTGAGTGCCGGGCAATTCAGCCTTCTGCCGGGCGGAGCCGGTGCTGCGGAGCTGACGTCGGCGGCGTTGCTGGCGCCCATGGTCGGGAAATCCACAGCGGCGGCGGCGATTCTGATTTGGCGGGCAGTGACGTATTACTTCTACTTGCTGATCGGTGGGCCGGTGTTTTTGCTGATGCTCGGCCGGCCGCTGCTCAAGAAATTGATCAAGAACGTCTATCCGTAGAAGCTGGCTTGCCAGCGATAGGGCCCTGGAAATCACTGCAAGCCTGGGACTCTATCGCCGGCAAGCCGGCTCCTGCGTTCAATTCCTCCCACAATTGCGCGGCATCCGGAAACTCCGTACCCGTTTCAGGCCCCATGTCATCCGGGTCGTAGCGGCTCAGGCAACCCTCGCCCAGTGTGGCGGGCGCCTTGGCTGTGGCTTTGTCCAGTGGATCGGCCATGGTCTTGTCCTCGGTGCAGAAACGGCGAAGGGCCTGAAGCGATTGAACGCCCAGGCCCTTCGAATTTCAACCGCGGTGTTCTTCTATCAGAAGACGACGGTTTTGTTGCCGTGCACCAACACCCGGTCTTCCAGGTGATAACGCAGACCACGGGCCAGCACCATCTTCTCGACATCACGGCCGAAACGCACCATGTCTTCGATGCTGTCGCTGTGGCTTACGCGCACCACGTCCTGTTCGATGATCGGGCCGGCATCCAGCTCTTCGGTCACATAGTGGCAGGTCGCGCCGATCAGCTTCACGCCCCGCAGGGAGGCCTGGTGATACGGCTTGGCACCGACGAACGACGGCAGGAAGCTGTGGTGAATGTTGATCACCTTGTGCGCGTATTCGCTGCACAACTCCGGCGGCAGGATTTGCATGTAACGGGCAAGCACCACCACTTCGGCATCGTGCTGTTTGACCAGGCGCGAAACCTCGGCGAAGGCCGGTTGCTTGTCCTGCGGGTTGACCGGGACGTGGTAGTACGGAATGCCGTGCCACTCCACCATGCTGCGCAGGTCATCATGGTTGGAAATCACACAGGAGATTTCGCAGTCCAGTTCATCGCTGTGCCAGCGGTGCAGCAGGTCGGCCAGGCAGTGCGACTCGCGGCTGGCCATCAGGACCACGCGCTTCTTTTGTTCGGTATCGGTGACGCGCCAGTCCATCGAGAACTCTTCGGCGATCGGCGCAAAGGCTTCGCGAAACGCTTCGATACCAAATGGCAGGGAGTCGGCACGGATTTCGTGACGCATGAAGAACCAGCCACTGAGATTGTCCGAGTGATGGCTCGCTTCAGTGATCCAGCCGTTGTGTGATGCCAGAAAGTTACTGACTTTGGCAACGATGCCAACACGGTCCGGGCAAGAAATCACCAGACGAAAAGTGCGCATGAGGGGGAAACTCCAGAACTTCGCAAAGGCCGCCATTCTAGCGATTGCGCAGCAAAACTGCAGTATTGTTGACGTTTCGCCCTGCCGGAAGGTCGGTGCGGCAGGTCGGACAACACCCATGCTTGTTAGCACCGTCGCTCTAGCGATGCCGCTCAATTGTTAATTTATGTATATCTGACCGACAATAACTGCACTACCAATGTGCGCCAAAGACACGGCAACTAAATTAAATAAAGTTGGCTTAAATGTTTACTTGATGAAACACCGTGACTATTATTGCGGCACTGTCACCCTGCCATCCAGCGCAAACATAAGGTAGTCCACATGTCCTTGATCAACGAATATCGCGCCACCGAAGAAGCTATCAAAGAGCTGCAAGCCCGTTTGAAGAACCTGTCCCAAGACGACAAACTGCAAACCGAGCTGGAATTCGAAGGCAAACTGCGCACCCTGATGGGTGAATACTCCAAGTCCCTGCGTGACATCATCGCGCTGCTGGATCCAGAATCCAAAACCAAGGCACCACGCGGCGGTGCAGTGAAAACTACCGGCACCAAGCGTGCTCGCAAAGTTAAACAATACAAAAACCCGCACAACGGCGAAGTCATCGAAACCAAAGGTGGCAACCACAAGACTCTGAAAGAGTGGAAAGCCAAGTGGGGCGGTGACGTGGTGGAAGGCTGGGCTACCCTGCTGGGCTAAGCCTCAGAGCTTGTCGCAGATGGATCCGTGACAAAAAAAGAACGCCAGCAAATGCTGGCGTTTTTTTATGCACCGTATTTAAGCCCCGGCATGTTCGAATTCAAAGACACAAACGCTGGCGCAGTCCCTGGACATAATCCTGCCACTCACCGAGCACCCCCTGCTGAAGCGGAGTAGCTGTAACGCTCAACTGGGCCGCGGCCTCTACAAAACTTTCAAGGGTATTGGGTGCACCCCACTCGGGTTCTGACAAACGTTTCTGACAGAATATTCGCCAGCGTTCTTGCTCCTCGGCATTCAATGTCTCGGGAAAGTTGCGTGCGCGATATCGAAACAGCAATTGAGGCAAACGTTCGTCATCGAAAGGCCACTGCTCTTGTGCCAATTGCTGCGGATCCACGGTTCTGACTTGTTCACACAATCGCCGATCCCGATCACCGATAAATCCATCGTATAACTGTTGCTCCGGATCCTGGCTCTGGGAAAAATCTTCTCGGGCATAAACCGCCAGGACTTTATCCAGCCAAACTTTCTGCGCGTCATTTAGCCGCAACACCCGCTGCTGATACAGCGCCATATCCAGCCCCAGGCGTTGCTGGTCTTCCTGGCGAAGTACCGACAACGGTGCCACCACCGGGCACTTGTTGATGTGAATCAGCTTCAACGGCACTGGCAGCTCGCCTTCGGCCAGTTCGTCGCGGCGGGTATACAGGCGCTGGCGCAAGCTTTCAGCATCCAGATCGAACAGGCCCTGGGGATCGAGGTGCAGGTCACAGACAATCAGGGCGTTCTTGTTGCGCGGGTGCCAGGCCAGCGGCAACACCACACCCACATAGCTGCGCGCGGCCGAAAAGCGCCCGGAAACATGCACCAGCGGTTGCAGCAGGCGTATCTGGTCCATGACTTTTTGCTTGCTGCGTAGCTGAAACAACCAGTCGTACAACTTCGGCTGTTTTTCCCGTATCAGGCGCGCCAGGGCGATCGTCGCGCGCACGTCCGACAGCGCTTCGTGGGCATTGCCATGATCGATGCCGTTGGCAGCGGTCAGGCGTTCGAGCTTGAGCGTGACCCGTCCCTCGTCATCGGTCGGCCAGACCAGCCCATCGGGGCGCAAGGCATAGGCGGCGCGCACCACGTCGATCAGGTCCCAGCGGCTGTTGCCACCCTGCCACTCCCGCGCATAAGGGTCGAAAAAGTTTCGGTACAGGCTGTAGCGGGTCATCTCGTCATCGAAACGCAAGGTGTTATACCCCGCGCCACAGGTGCCCGGCGCCGCGAGCTGGGCATGCACCCGGGTCATGAAGTCGGCTTCGCGCAAGCCTTGCGCCTGCAGTTGCCCGGGGGTGATGCCGGTGATCGCACAGGCGGCCGGGTGCGGCAGGATGTCGTCACTGGGCTGGCAGTAAAGATTGACCGGTTCGTCGATTTCATTGAGATCGAAGTCCGTGCGCAGGCCGGCCATTTGCAATGGACGATCGCGACGGGGATTGATGCCAGTGGTTTCGTAGTCGTACCAGAAGATGGAGGTCACGGGCGATTCCTGAACTGAAGATCGGCAAAGTCTAGGCGTTCACCTCCCACCCCGACCAGTGTCTTGTCATTCAAACACCTTGTGCGACTCACCAGGCAATACACAGTTATATCGTTTCCCCCCGCATAGGCTGCTAGCATCGGATGAACACAGAATCCCGATCCAGGCCACATTCATCAGGTTGCCCATGCTCGAGACCACAGCACTGCCAGGGAATGCGCCGCTGTCACCGCCACTGGATACGCGGTATCAAGTCGAAACGCCAGAAGGTGTCGACCTGCCACTGCGCCCAGCCGGGTTGATGGTCCGTGCGCTGGCGTTCTCCATTGACCTGGGTTTACGCGGCCTGATCCTGGGCGTGCTGTTCATTGTGCTGGCCATGCTCGGCAAACTGGGTGCCGGGCTCGGGTCGATCCTGCTGTTCGTGGTGAGCTGGTGGTACATGGTGCTGTTCGAGGTACTGAACCAGGGCCGTTCGCCGGGCAAGCACTGGATGGGATTGCGCGTGGTACACGACGATGGCACCCCGGTCGGGTGGTCCGCGTCCCTGCTGCGCAACCTGCTGCGCGTTGTCGACCTGCTACCCTTCGGTTACTTCCTCGGGGCCATCAGTTGCCTGCAACACCCCCACTTCAAGCGCCTCGGCGATCTCGCCGCCGGGACCCTGGTGATCTATCGCGAACAATCGCACACCCGCCCCGAACTCCCTGAAGCCCAGCCCCGCCGCCCGCCCTTTGCCCTGACACTCGCCGAACAACGGGCCATTCTCGGGTTTGCCGAGCGCCAGGGCGAACTCTCCCAGGCGCGGACCGATGAGCTGGCCGTGATTCTCGCCCAACCCTTGCAAGTCCCGGCCCCGCAGGCGGTGAACGAGCTTAACGGCATCGCCCGCGGCTTGTTGGGGCCGACATGAAACAAAGCCTTTTCGAAAGCCGGCACAAAGCCGAATGGGAACGCTTCTGCGCCCTGCTCGAGCGGTTGGAACGGGACGGCAAAGCCACCGATGCCGGCAGCTTCCCGAAGGACTACCGACGCCTCTGCCAACACCTGGCATTGGCACGAGAGCGTGGCTACAGCAGCTTTCTGATCGACTCCTTGCAGCAACAAGTCCTGCGCGGACACCAGCAACTCTACCGTCACCGCAGCCGTTTGGGCGCCAGCGTGCTGGCATTCATCCTGGCCGACTTTCCGCGACTGGTGCGTGAGCAGTGGCGTTTCGTCCTCGCCGCCAGCCTGATGTTCTTTGGCAGCCTGGCCGGTTTCGCGCTGCTGGTGTACCTGTACCCGGACCTGGTCTACAACCTGATCCCCAACGAACAGGTCAGCGAGATGCAAAGCATGTACGACCCCGTTGCCGGTCACCTCGGGCGCACGGTCGAACGGGCAGCCAGCGAAGACTGGGCGATGTTCGGCTACTACATCATGCATAACATCGGCATTGCCTTTCAGACCTTCGCCAGCGGTTTGCTGTTTGGTTTGGGCAGTGTGTTTTTCCTGATTTTCAACGGCCTGATGATTGGTGCGGTAGCCGGGCACCTGACCTACGTCGGCTACGGGCAAACCTTTTGGTCATTCGTGATCGGCCACGGCGCCTTCGAACTCAGCGCCATCGCCCTGGCCGGTGCCGCCGGCCTGAAGCTGGGCTGGGCGCTGATCGCCCCGGGACGCCTGCCACGCGCCGAGGCCTTGCGATTGGCGGCGCGCAAGAGTGTGCTGCTGATCTGCGGGGTCATGCTGTTTCTGTTGATTGCAGCGTTTATCGAAGCCTACTGGTCATCAATGACTGGCCCGTCGTACCAGACCAAGTACCTGGTTGGCGCGGCGCTCTGGTTGCTGGTGGTGGTTTATCTCGTGTTTGCCGGACGTCGCCGCCATGCGCCTGAGTGACGCCACCGTGGTGATTCGCCCGCGCTCGACCTGGGAAGCCATGGACCTCGGCGTGCTCCTGAGCCAGCGCCACCGACGCCTGCTGCTGACCAGTTGGGCCATGATCACCTTGCCCATTTTCGCGCTGCTCAGTTGGGGACTCTGGGATTCACCTTCCCTCGCCCTGTTCATATTCTGGTGGCTGAAACCAGCGTTCGAACGCCTGCCCTTGTACATCCTGTCCAAAGCCATGTTCGGTGAAACGCCCACGCTGAAGCAGGCCCTGCAACAATGGCCACGCCTGCTCAAACCGCAATTGCTGGCCAGCCTGACCTGGCGCCGCCTGAGCCTGTACCGCAGTTTCGTGATGCCGGTGGTGCAACTCGAAGGCCTCGACGGAGCGCAACGCCAGCAACGTCTACAGGTGCTTTTGCAGCGAGATGCTGGTGCCGCACGCTGGCTGACGATCATCGGTACGCACTTGGAAGGCGCGTTGTGGATCGGCTTGATGGTGTTGTTCTATCTGCTGCTGCCACAACAGGTCGCGCTCGACTGGAGCTGGCAGTCGCTGATCTCGGCGGCCAACCAGGACTGGCGCTGGCTGGAACACCTGACCAATGCCTTTTATGCACTGGTGCTGGTGGTCTGGGAGCCGATCTATGTCGCCTGCGGCTTCAGCCTTTACCTGAACCGGCGCACCGTGCTTGAGGCCTGGGATATCGAACTGGTGTTCCGCCGAATGCGCCAACGCCTGGTCAATACAGGCGCTGTCTTGCTGTTGGCCGTGATTGCGCTGATGCCAGCCACACACAGCGTGTGGGCCGCAGAACCGGCCCATTCACTCGACAGCCCGCGCTTGCTGGACCAGCCACTGACCAGCCAGGCCTCCAGGGACAGCATCAAGACGATCCTCGAACAGCCGCCCTTCAAGAACCGGGAAACGGTGACCCGCTATCGCTTGGGCGACGACAAACCGGGCGTTGATGCCTCGGACGCCGGCCAGACACCGCAATGGTTGAAGGCGCTGTTGAAGCTGTTCGAGGGGCAGAACTTCGGGGCACTGGCGACACTGATTGAAATCGCGCTGTGGGGCACCGTCATCGCCAGCATCGGCCTGTTGATCTGGCGCTATCGCGACTGGTTGCAGGCGTTCGTCAGCCGGCAACCGACGCTCAAGGTCAAAGCCCCCCGACCATTACCGCAGCAGGCGTTCGGCCTGGACCTCAAGCCCGAGTCCCTGCCCGCCGACATTGCCACCCGCGCTGAAAGCCTCTGGCAGACCCAGCCGCGCGAAGCCCTCGGCTTGCTCTATCGCGCCCTGCTCAGCCGCCTGTTGCACGACTTCAACATCGCGCTCAAAGCCGCCGACACCGAAGGACAGGTGCTGCGCAGTGTCGAGTTGTTACAGCAACCAGCCTTGCTGGCCTACAGCAAAAACCTGACCGGGCACTGGCAAAACATGGCCTATGGTCACCGCTTGCCACCCGAACAGGTGCAACAGGAACTGTGTGATGGCTGGCGAGTGTTGTTCGACGCGGGGGCGGTCCATTGAGTCGGCGCCAGGGGGCGATGGCCGGTGCGTTGGTCGCCGTATTGCTGGCTGCGCTCAGCCTTTATCTGTACCTCAAGGCCGTCCCCTACCAGAGCGAAATCGACCACGGTCCCTCCCCCGAAGCCAATGCCAACCCTTATCTGGCGGCGGAGCTCTTTTTACGCAAGCATGGCCTGAATGTCGGCCACGCCAACGGCCTCGACATCCTGCCCAGTCTCGACCCCCATCAGCACAGCCTGCTGTTGCTCGGGGACCGCTACAACATGACGCCACGACAGATCGACCAAGTGATGAACTGGACCCGGGCCGGCGGGCGACTGCTGTTCGTTGCCGAATCGTTGTGGGATGAAAAACTCGGCCACAGCAATGACCTGCTGCTTGATCGGGTGCAACTGCGCCAGTCCCTGAGCAAAGACCTCAAGGAGCCGCCACCCAATGTCGGCGAAGATCCGTACCCGCACCTGACCAAGCTCTATCTGGAAGACGAAGACGCCCCGGCCTATGCCGGTTTCGATACCGCGTTCCACCTCGAAGACCCGAAGAACCTCGCCCAGGCCTGGGCCAACAGCGCCAGGGCCACGCACATGATGCAACTCAGTTACGGCCTCGGCTCGATCATCGTGGTCACCGATGCCGACTTGTGGAAAACCCCGGCCATCGAGCAATACGACAACGCCTGGCTGCTTTGGTACTTGACCGCCGACACCCGCGTGACACTGATCTTCAACACCGATCACGACAGCGTGCCGACCTTGCTGCTGCGTTATTTCCCCCAGGCACTGGTCGCCTTGCTCGCCTTGATCGGCCTTGGGTTCTGGCATTTCGGCGTGCGTCGGGGTCCCTTGCTGGAACCGGCACCGAAAGCGCGCCGGCAACTGCAGGAACACCTGCGCGCCAGTGCCGACTTCCTGTTGCGCCGCAATGGTCAGGCCGGCCTGTTGCAAGCCTTGCAGCAGGACATTCTGCGGCGCGTGCGCCGTCGCCACCCCGGCTTCGAACAACTCGGCGTCGCCGAACAATGGCTGGTGCTCGCACGCCTGACCGGCCAACCCACACGCGCTATCAGCCAGGCCATGAGCCCGCGACCGAAGCAACGGCTTTCCAGCGTTGAATTCAGCCGTCAGGTCGCCCACCTGCAATCCCTGAGGAACGCCTTATGAGTGAACCGATCGAAACCGACGCAGCGAGCCATGCCGCTCAGCAGCGTCAGCGTGCCGGCCATCTGGCCCAGGCCGTACGCAAGGAATTGCAAAAAGCAGTGATTGGCCAGGACAGCGTGATCGACGACGTCTTGACGGCGTTGATCGCCGGCGGCCACGTGTTGCTCGAAGGCGTGCCGGGACTGGGCAAGACCTTGTTGGTGCGCGCCCTCGCCCGTTGTTTCGGCGGTGAGTTCGCACGCATCCAGTTCACCCCGGACCTGATGCCCAGCGACGTCACCGGGCACGCGGTGTATGACTTGCAGACCGAGAAATTCAAGCTGCGCAAGGGGCCGTTATTCACCAATCTGCTACTGGCCGACGAGATCAACCGCGCCCCGGCGAAAACCCAGGCGGCGCTGCTCGAAGCCATGCAGGAACGGCAAGTCACCCTCGAAGGCCAACCATTGCCGATTGCGCAACCGTTCATGGTGCTTGCCACGCAAAACCCGATCGAGCAGGAAGGTACTTACCCCTTGCCGGAAGCTGAACTGGACCGCTTCATGCTCAAAGTGCGCATGGATTACCCCGACGCCGAGCAAGAGCTGAACATGGTGCGTCAGGTCAGCCGCTCGACTCGGGCCGACATGCTCGATGTCCAGCCAATGCGCACATTGTTGCAGGCCAAGGATGTACTGGCCCTGCAACGCATTGCCAGCGACCTGGCACTGGACGATCAGGTGCTCGATTACGCCGTGCGCCTGTCCCGCGCCACCCGCAGTTGGCCCGGTTTGATCCTCGGCGCCGGCCCACGCGCGTCCATTGCGCTGGTGCGTTGTGCTCGCGCCCGCGCGTTGCTGCGCGGTGGTGAGTTCGTGATTCCGGATGACATCAAGGGTTGCGCCCTGGCCGTGCTGCGCCATCGTGTGCGCATCGCGCCGGAGCTGGACATCGAGGGACTGGATGTCGATCAGGTGCTCCGGCAGATGCTCGACCAAGTGCCGGCGCCGCGCCTGTGAAGCCCTCGCGCCTGATGCTCGCCTGGCTGCTGGTCCTGCTGGCCTGCGGCATTGCGTCGGGTACTTTGCGCGCGTTGGAATTCGCGGTTCCGGCGAATCTCATGGCGATCAACTGGGGACTGCTCCTGGCGCTGCTGGCCCTGGCCCTGCTGGATGCCGTTCGCGTCAAACGCCTGCCTTCACCCCGGCTGAAACGCCAGTTGCCCGGCAGCCTGGCACTGGGTCGATGGAGCGAGGTGCAACTGAACCTGGAACACGACTTTACCCAACCGTTTAACGTAGAAGTTTTCGACCACGTACCGCCGGGCCTGAGCTTCGAACACCTGCCCCTGACGGTCGAGCTGCAACCCGGCCGGCACAGCCAGGCCGGTTATCGCCTGCGTCCGCTCCAGCGTGGTCACTTCAACTTCGAACACTGCGAAATCGACCTGCCAAGTCCCTTGGGGCTCTGGTCGGACAGACGCTTGCTCGAACTACCGGACGCCACTCGCGTCTACCCCGACTTCGCCCGTCTCTATGAGGGGCAATTACTGGCGGTGGATAACTGGCTCAGCCAGCTTGGCGTCCGCCAGAAACAGCGGCGCGGCCTGGGCCTGGAATTTCACCAACTGCGCGAGTTTCGCGAGGGCGACAGCCTGCGGCAGATCGACTGGAAAGCCACAGCGCGCCAGCGCACGCCGATTGCCCGGGAGTATCAGGACGAACGCGATCAGCAGATCATTTTCATGCTCGACTGCGGCCGGCACATGCGCAGCCAGGATGATGAGCTGTCGCACTTCGACCATGCCCTCAACGCCTGTCTGTTGCTCAGCTATG
The DNA here is from genome assembly GCF_019956575.1 of Pseudomonas sp. A-R-19. Taxonomy (NCBI): domain Bacteria; kingdom Pseudomonadati; phylum Pseudomonadota; class Gammaproteobacteria; order Pseudomonadales; family Pseudomonadaceae; genus Pseudomonas; species Pseudomonas sp. A-R-19. Next base: position 21,402 of record NZ_JAHBDR010000059.1, on the reverse strand, counting down.
TCGCGCTACGCCAGGGCGACGCGGTGGGCCTGAGTACATTCGCCAGCGAACAACCGCGCCACCTCGCGCCGGTCAAGGGCACCAGCCATCTCAACACCCTGCTCAACAGCGTCTATGACTTGAACAGCAGCCAACGCAGCGCCGACTATCAAGCCGCGGCCACGCAACTGCTGGCACGGCAAAAACGCCGGGCACTGGTGGTGCTGGTGACCAACCTGCGCGAAGAAGACGACGATGAGTTGCTCCCGGCGGTCAAGCGCCTGAGTCAGCAACATCAGGTACTGGTCGCGAGCCTGCGCGAAGACGTGCTCGACACCCTGCGCCAGTCACCCGTGCAGACTTTGCCCGAAGCGCTGGCCTATTGCGGGACCGTGGACTACCTGAATGCACGCGCAGAACTCCATGAGCGCTTGAGCGCTCATGGCGTGTTGGTGATGGATGCACGGCCCGGCGAGTTGGGGGCAGAGCTGGTGACTCGGTACCTGGGCTGGAAAAGAACCGGAGTTTGAGCCTGGGCAGTCACTTACAGCCGAACGCCCATTGATCTCAGGCCGAAGCCGGCAGCGGCAGAAAACTGAAATACTGCTTCAGCGCCTGCACCAGTTGCCCATATTCCGGTGGCGCCCGTTGCAGGCTGAACCCGGCGTCGTAATGTCGGGGGGTTGCGTCTTCGTGGCACCACAGGCAACAGGCCTGCAGATCGATGATCCGCTGGCCACCTTCGCTGGCGGGAATTTTCAGGCGCAGGTTGAAGTCCGCGCCGATCATCATCGGCAGGTGGCTGATTAGCATCAGTCCGTCTTCGGAGACATTGCCCAGATAACCAATGGGTTTGCCGGTGATTCCGTTGAACACTTTGAGGAAATACGGCAGTTGATGCCGCTCGATTCGGCGGTCGGTGAACATGTGCAATTTCGCCATGCAAGGCTCTTAAGCAGAGCCGCACTACTGCTTCGGAACGGGTGTGCATGAGTCTTGGCCCGCTCTCCCCGCTCCCGGTGCGCCAGTCCATACAGCGCTGAGTCCTGCTTATGCCGGTCACAGGTGTTGCCCCGGCTCAGAGGCAAGGCTCTAAAACCGGTTCCTTGGACTATAGCTCACCACCGCCTGGGAGCCAGCGATTGCATGGCAACTGCCATCAGAACTGCGTCGGCTTTACCGTCGCGGCACTGCGCAATGGGTAGTGGCCCAGGCTCTGCAAGGTTTCCAGGCGGGCACGGGCGCGGTAGGCGTATTCGCTTTGCGGATAGGCAGCGATAATGAACTGATAGGTCTGGGCCGCGTCGATAAACATCTTCTGCCGCTCCAGGCACTGGCCGCGCATCATCGACACTTCCGGCCACACGTAAGGCCGCGCGCGGCTGTCGCGCTCGACCTTGGACAGTTCGAGCATCACCTGCTCGCAATTGCCCCGGTCATAGGCGCTGTAGGCATTGTTCAAGTGATGGTTCATTGCCCAACGGGTGCAGCCCGTGGCACTGAGGGCGCCGACGGCAAGGGCAGCAATGAGTACGAATCGCATGGGGATCTCCTGTCTTGAACGCTGTATCGACCCGTGGGCGAAAATCTTCAGGTGCCAGATACAAAGTTGCCAGGATCAATAAAGAAGGCAATAACCAGGTTCTTCGAAAAAACCAAGCTCTTCACGAAAAGTAGTGCATACGAACAATGACTACACCTTCGGAGCATAGTAGCCTCACTCAGCGCTTGAACTCAGGAGTCTTTGCATGTCCGTCCGTCGTACCAAAATCGTCGCCACCCTTGGCCCGGCCAGTAACTCGCCGGAAGTTCTCGAACAGCTGATCCTGGCTGGCCTGGACGTCGCCCGCCTGAACTTCTCCCACGGCACCCCCGACGAGCACAAGGCTCGCGCGAAGCTGGTGCGTGACCTGGCTGCCAAGCATGGCCGCTTCGTCGCCCTGCTGGGTGACCTGCAAGGCCCGAAAATCCGTATCGCCAAATTCGCCAACAAGAAGATCGAGCTGAAGATCGGTGATCAATTCACCTTCTCCACCAGCCATCCTCTGACCGAAGGCAACCAGCAAGTGGTCGGCATCGACTACCCGGATCTGGTCAAGGACTGCGGCGTAGGCGACGAGCTGCTGCTCGACGACGGTCGCGTGGTGATGCGCGTCGATACCGCCACGGCCACCGAACTGCACTGCACCGTGACCATCGGCGGCCCGCTGTCCGACCACAAAGGCATCAACCGTCGCGGTGGCGGCCTGACCGCTCCGGCCCTGACTGAAAAAGACAAGGCCGACATCAAGCTCGCCGCGGAAATGGAAGTCGACTACCTCGCAGTCTCCTTCCCGCGTGACGCCGCCGACATGGAATACGCCCGTCAACTGCGCGACGAAGCCGGCGGCACCGCCTGGCTGGTGGCGAAGATCGAACGCGCCGAAGCCGTGGCCGACGACGAAACCCTCGACGGCCTGATCAAGGCGTCCGACGCGGTGATGGTTGCCCGTGGTGACCTCGGTGTGGAAATCGGCGACGCCGAGCTGGTGGGCATCCAGAAGAAAATCATTCTGCACGCACGCCGCCACAACAAGGCAGTGATCGTCGCGACCCAGATGATGGAGTCGATGATCCAGAACCCGATGCCAACCCGCGCCGAAGTGTCCGACGTAGCCAACGCCGTGCTCGACTACACCGACGCCGTGATGCTCTCGGCCGAAAGTGCCGCTGGCCTGTATCCGCTGGAAGCCGTTCAGGCCATGGCGCGTATCTGCGTCGGCGCCGAAAAGCACCCGACCAGCAAGACCTCCAGCCACCGCATCGGCAAAGAGTTCGAGCGCTGCGACGAAAGCATCGCCCTGGCGACCATGTACACCGCCAACCACTTCCCGGGCGTGAAGGCGATCATCGCCCTGACCGAAAGTGGCTACACCCCGCTGATCATGTCGCGCATCCGCTCCTCGGTGCCGATCTACGCGTTCACCCCGCACCGCGAAGCCCAGGCTCGCGCGGCAATGTTCCGTGGCGTGTACACCATCCCGTTCGACCCGGCTTCGCTGGCGCCGAACGAAGTCAGCCAGAAGGCGATCGACGAGCTGGTCAAGCGCGGCGTCGTACAGAAAGGCGACTGGGTCATCCTGACCAAGGGCGACAGCTACCACACCACCGGCGGCACCAACGGCATGAAGATCCTGCACGTTGGCGATCCGATGGTCTGAGTGACCGCTTGCTGAAAAACAAAAGCCCCGCCATGTGAATGGCGGGGCTTTTTGCTTTCTGATCCGGAAGGTGTATTGGCTGATCCGGCTTCTTCGCGAGCAAGCCCACACACAGGGTTTTGTGTTGATCACATGATTTGTGAACAACCCCGGTCAATGTGGGAGCGGGCTTGCTCGCGAAGGGGCCGCCCCTGTCACCACAAATTCAATGCCGTTTGATAAACCCGGTCAACGCCGCCAACGCCTCCGGCGATCTCAGCCGCTGGGTAAACAACGCCCCCTCCTCTTCAATCACCTTGCGTAACAGCTCCCGGTCCGGCGCCTTCATCAATTGCTTGCTGATGCGCACCGCTTCCGGCGGCAGCGACTCAAAGCGCAACGCCATCTCCCGAGCCTTGGCCAAGGCCTCTTCGCCACTGCCCAAGGCTTCGGACGCGATGCCCCACGCCGCAGCCTGTTCACCATTGAAACCCTCACCGAGCAGCAGCAACTCCGCCGCTTTCGCCTGCCCGAGCAAGCGCGGCAGGATCAGGCTGGAGCCGAACTCCGGACACAGGCCAAGGTTGACGAACGGCATGCGCAACCGTGCATCGCGGCTGACATAGACCAGATCGCAATGCAGCAGCATCGTCGTACCAATGCCCACCGCCGCGCCAGCCACGGCGGCGATCACCGGTTTGCGGCATTCGAGCAGATTGAGCATGAAGTGGAACACCGGGCTGTCGAGGCCGGTCGGCGGTTGCTGGACGAAATCGGCGATGTCGTTGCCGGCGGTGAAGCATTCGGCGGAACCGCTGATCAGCACGGCGTTGATCTCGGGGTCGGCGTCAGCCTGTTTCAACGCCTCGGCCAGATGGCTGTACATGGCGCGGGTCAGGGCGTTTTTCTTGTCCGGGCGATTCAGGCGCAGGGTCAACAGGCCGCGTTCGCGTTCAACTTGGATGGCATCGGTCATGGCAGGTCTCGGCGGTGCGAGGTCAGAAAATTTCATTGTGGCGAGCGAGCTTGCTCGCGCCGGGCTGCGCAGCGGCCCTAAAAACCTGTGAGCGCTGCGCACTCAAGCGCGAGCAAGCTCGCTCGCCACAACAGCGGTTTCAGCGCTCAACCACGGGGCAGGAACACATCGGCCAGCAGTTGATTGCGCGGCAATCCCGCCAGGTACAGGCGCCGGGCAAAGGCGTCGACACTGTCGGGGGCTCCGCAGAGTAAGGCCAGGGTTTGCCGCGAAACAAGGCGCAGTTGCGCCAAAGCCGCTGGCAACTCGGCCGGGGTCCACAGTTCGACACTCAGGTTCGGACGGCTGGCGGCCATGGCTTGCAGCGGTTTGGCCAGGTAATGCTCATCCGCATCATGGGCCAGGTGAATGACGCGGATGGCGCCCTGGTGATCCTGCCGCAACGCTTCGCGCAATACGCCAAACAATGGCCCCAACCCGGTACCGGCGGCCATCAACCACAACGGCCGGGCATGCCAATCCGGGTCGTAATGCAAGGCGCCGCCGCGCAGCTCACCGAGACGGATCGCATCGCCGATGCGCAGTTGCCTGGCGGAATCGCTGAATTCCCCGGGCTTGCGGCAATCGAGATGAAACTCCAGGAATCGGTCTTCCTGCGGCAGGCTCGCGAGGGAGTATGGCCGCGCCACGCTGCCCGCCCACAACACCAGGTGCTGGCCGGCGCTGTAGCGCAACGGTCGCTGGGGGATTACGCGTAGACGCAGGACCGTGGCGCTCAACCAATCGACGGCAGCCACTTCGGCCGGTCGGCCATCGGTTTGCGGGTCGAAGGCATGCACCTGCAAGTCCTCAATCACCTGGCACTGGCACGCCAGCCGCCAGCCCTGTTCACGCTGCTGAGCACTCAGGGCATCGGGGCGGCTGTCGCTCGGCAGCCCCCGTACACACTGCACCAGGCACGCATGGCAACTGCCGGCGCGGCAACTGTAAGGCACTGGCACGCCGTTCTGATTCAACGCGTCGAGCAGGTTGCTGCCCGCCGCCACCGACCAGTGGCGCTCGCCGACCCGCAGTTCAGGCATCGACGTTCTCCCACGCTGCCGCGCATCGGTTGCGGCCGTCACGCTTGGCGCGATAGAGCGCCTGATCGGCCCGTTGCAGTGCGTCATCGAGGTCATCGCCCAGTTCCAGCAGGGTCATGCCGGCGGACAGGCTGAGGTTGCGCACATTCAGACCGATCAACTCGACATCGGTGAACGCGATGCGCAGCCGTTCGCAGCACGAGGTCAGACTGTCGGCATCGCAATCGGGCAGCAGCACCACGAACTCTTCACCGCCGTAACGGGCCAGAACGTCACCGTCACGCAGGCACGCGGTCGCGACGCCGGAAAAGGCTTGCAGCACCTGATCGCCCGCGGCATGACCGTGCAGGTCGTTGATGCGTTTGAAATGGTCGAGGTCGATCAGCGCCAGGCCGTGCACGACATCGGCGTCCATGGCGTGCAATTCCCGCGACGCCAGGCGCAGGAAGTGCCGGCGATTGAACAGACCGGTGAGCTCGTCGGTGGCCACCAGGTCTTCGAGCTGACGCATCATCCCGCGCAACGTGTCCTGGTGCGCCTGCAAGGCAAAACGCCGCTGGCGCATACGCTGCCGCGAGGCCTGGACGTAACGTGCATACAACACCAGCCATACCAGCACGATGAACAGCACACAGACCTGCAACACCGCCATGGCCGGGTCGGGTAACTGGAAGTGATAGCCCTCCCACAGCGTGATCGCGCTGAAGCTGAAAAACACCAGCAGTGCGCAACGCACAAAGGACCGGCGTGACAGATGGAACAGGCCGAACAGCAGGATCAGCACGTAAAACACCAGGAACGCGCCTCGGGCTTCGTCCAGATGGGCGATCAGCCAGGTTTGCCAGCCCAGCCCCAGCAACACTTGCGCCTCGGTCAGGCTGGGATCTGCGAAACGCAGGTTGCAGCCGCTGTAGAACACGGCAAACAGGATGACCTGGCTGGTTACGACCAGTGCGCTGCCGATGGCGACACTGGACAGCGGCGCGTCGTAGTGACCGGTAATAAAAGCCAGCCACAACAACAGCAGTGCCAGGGCATAGGTGCCGGCCGCGAGGGCGAAACGTTTGAGCAACAGGCGCTGGATGGCGTTATGGGTCAATCGTTGACTCACCAAATGAAAGAGACTGACAGAGCGTCCTACTCTACAGACCGTATGTCACTTTAGTGGCGTGGCCTATAAATGACCATTCAATTTTCGGGATGGACGGACTGAGCCTTGCACGAACCTGTGGCGAGGGGGCTTGTCGGACCGCCGCATCGCCCCGTTGGACTGCGAAGCAGTCCCGGCAACAGACAACTCATTGAATCAGGTGGATCGTTTTCACCGGTTTTGCGGTTGCTTCGCAACCGAACGGGGGCAAGCCCCCTCGCCACAAAAGCCACGCACGCCTCTTGCCGCTTCAAACTTGCCGCTTGTAGCTGCTCCTATGCGACCAACGATTGACTACCGGCGCGTGTGCCTGCCTTTGATGCGCGGTATACTGCCGCGCCTTTTTAGCGTCGCGCCAGCTTGCCCGGCGTGCCTTGAAAGGTGCTTGCAACCGACCGATGCACCCAAGCTGCAAGCACCTTATTGAATGTTCCCGTCTTTTAGAGGAGCGCGACTCATGACCGTGATCAAGCAAGACGACCTGATTCAGAGCGTTGCCGACGCCCTGCAGTTCATTTCCTATTACCACCCCGTGGATTTCATCCAGGCAATGCACGAAGCCTACCTGCGCGAAGAATCGCCAGCGGCCCGTGACTCGATGGCACAGATCCTGATCAACTCGCGCATGTGCGCCACCGGCCACCGGCCGATCTGCCAGGACACCGGTATCGTCACCGTGTTTGTCCGCGTGGGTATGGACGTGCGCTGGGATGGCGCCACCATGGGCCTGGACGACATGATCAACGAAGGCGTGCGTCGCGCCTACAACCTGCCGGAAAACGTCCTGCGTGCTTCGATCCTCGCCGACCCGGCGGGCGCTCGCAAGAACACCAAGGACAACACCCCGGCCGTTATCCACTACTCCATCGTTCCGGGTAACACCGTGGAAGTGGACGTGGCGGCCAAGGGCGGCGGTTCCGAGAACAAGTCGAAGATGGCCATGCTCAACCCGTCCGACTCGATCGTCGACTGGGTTCTGAAGACCGTTCCGACCATGGGCGCCGGCTGGTGCCCACCGGGCATGCTCGGCATCGGCATCGGCGGCACCGCCGAGAAAGCCGCCGTCATGGCCAAGGAAGTGTTGATGGAATCCATCGACATTCACGAGCTCAAGGCCCGTGGCCCGCAGAACCGCATTGAAGAAATGCGCCTGGAGCTGTTCGAGAAGGTCAACCAGCTGGGCATCGGTGCCCAGGGCCTCGGTGGCCTGACCACCGTGCTCGACGTAAAAATCATGGACTACCCGACCCACGCAGCCTCGCTGCCGGTGTGCATGATCCCGAACTGCGCCGCCACCCGTCACGCACACTTCGTGCTCGACGGCTCCGGCCCGGCTTCGCTGGAAGCGCCACCGCTGGACGCCTACCCGGAAATCGTCTGGGAAGCCGGTCCGTCGGCCCGCCGCGTCAACCTCGACACCCTGACCCCGGAAGACGTGCAAAGCTGGAAGCCGGGCGAAACCGTCCTGCTCAACGGCAAGATGCTCACCGGTCGCGACGCCGCGCACAAGCGCATGGTCGAGATGCTGAACAAGGGCGAAACCCTGCCGGTAGACCTCAAGGGTCGCTTCATCTACTACGTCGGCCCGGTTGATCCGGTCGGTGACGAAGTGGTTGGCCCGGCCGGTCCTACCACCGCGACGCGGATGGACAAGTTCACCCGCCAGATCCTCGAGCAGACCGGCTTGCTGGGCATGATCGGCAAATCCGAGCGCGGCCCGACCGCGATCGAAGCGATCAAGGACAACAAGGCCGTGTACCTGATGGCCGTCGGCGGCGCCGCTTACCTGGTCGCCCAGGCGATCAAGAAGTCCAAGGTGCTGGCGTTTGCCGAACTGGGCATGGAAGCGATCTACGAGTTCGAAGTCAAGGACATGCCGGTCACCGTTGCAGTCGACAGCAAGGGCGAGTCGGTACACATCACCGGTCCTGCCATCTGGCAGAAGAAGATCAGTGAAAGTTTGGCGGTGGAAGTGCAGTAAACGCTGACACGACGCAATAAGAACCGGTCTGCCAGCAATGGCGGACCGGTTTTTTTACGCCTGATAAAAAGTGATCGAAGGCTCGAACCTGCGCATCATTTGATCTGAAAACACCGGGCTGACCTGTCAGATCTGACAGGTTACAGCCATCAGTGTCGCTGATAGCTTGAATGCACTCGATGCACTCTCTGTCACGGCGGACACTTCCATGGCAACTGAACAGCAAGGCACCATTGAAATCAACGCCCCCGCCCTCCCCAAGGGCGGAGGTGCCATCCAGAGCATCGGCAAGGGCTCGGGTGGTGTCGGTAGCAAAGGAACCGCATCACAGGAACTGCCGCTGCCAATCAGCAAGGCACCCAATCGTGGCCTGGTTCCGCCCCTGAGCCTGGGTTACAGCAGCGACGTCGGCAACAGTCCGTTCGGCATCGGCTGGCACCTGACCACCAATGCCATCACCCTGCGCACCGTCAAGGGTGTGCCGAAGTATGACGGCAACGATCAGGTGGTCGGCCCCGGTGGTGATGTGTGGATGCCCGAGAAGAATGACGATGGCAAAGTCATTTCAAAATTGGTATCCGAATACAACGGCGTTCAGTTAGGTGCTCACCAGGTCGTGCGCTACTGGCCGCGGGTCGAAGGCGCTTTCGATTTGATCGAGCACTGGACCAAAGAGGGTGATGCCGACAATCCAGCGGGCTTCTGGCTGATCCATGGTGCGGACGGCAGCTTGCACTGCTACGGCAAAACCGAAGCGTCACGCCGGGCCGATCCGATCGAAAAGTCCCACGTCGGTGTTTGGCTGATCGATGAAAGCCTGAACCTGCGCGGTGAACATGTGGTGTACCTGTACCAGGCGGAAGTCGAAGCGCCGACCGCCCCGCAGTTCCGCGACTTCCGCAGCCAGCGTTACCTGCGTCGGGTTCTGTACGGTAATGCCCAGGCCAACGCCAACCTGTATGCATGGAAAGCCGATGGCTGGAAAGACGCGACCTGGCATTTCCACCTGCTGTTTGACTACGGCGAACGCAGTGCCGACCTGACGCAAGTGCCGGTTTACGACTTGCCCGGCATAGAACGCGGCGAGTGGGGCGCACCGCGCAAGGACCCCTTCTGGAACTACGCCTACGGGTTCGAACTGGGTTCCCGGCGCCTGTGCCGTCAGGTCCTGATGTTTCACCAGTTCACCGAAGAACTGGGTAACGACCCGGTGCTGGTCCAGCGCCTGCTGCTCGAACATCGCCCGAGCACGCTGGGTTACAACCACCTGACCGCCGCGCACATCCAGGCCTATGACAACCAGGGGCAGATGGAAAGTCGCCCGCCCATGGAGTTTTTCTACAACCCGTTTGAACTTGACCCCACGCGCGAAGGTTACAGCGAGTTCCCCGAGATGCCGGGGCTCAATGACGGTCAGCGCTATCAACTGGTGGACTTGTATGGCGAGGGCATGCCCGGCGTGCTGTTCAGCAGCGACAAGGCCTGGTACTACCGAGAACCGCTGCGCGCCGACAGTGGTGGCAACGACGTGAGTTATGGCGACTGGGAGTTATTGCCCGGTATTCCCGTGGCCGATAGCAGCAAGCCCATTCGCCAGTCCCTCAGCGACCTGACTGGCGACGGCAAGCTCGACTGGGTAATCGCCCGCCCCGGCCTGTCCGGCTTTTTCACCCTGAATCCTGACCGAAGCTGGTCGAACTTCGTGGCCTACCTGGCGTGTCCCAATGAGTTTTTTCATCCCATGGCGCAATTGGCGGACCTGGTGGGTGACGGCCTGACCGACCTGGCCTTGATCGGCCCGCGTAGCGTGCGCCTGTATTCAAGCCGTCGCGCCGTCGGGTTCAGCCATGGGACCAACGTGCCTCATGACGACGACTCGCTCCCCTTGTTGAGCAGCACCCAGACCGAACTGGTGGCTTTCAGCGATCCGCTGGGCAGCGCGACACAACACTTGATCCGCATCCGCCACAACGAAGTCAAAGTCTGGCCGAATCTGGGGCATGGAAAATTCGGCAAGGGTTTCATCCTTTGCCAGCTGGATTTCAAGTATGCAGAGTTCGATTCGTCGCGGGTGCGGCTGGCGGACCTGGACGGCTCGGGCGCGGTAGACCTGATCTACCTGGAGTCCGACGGTTTCCGGGTATACATGAATCATGGCGGCAAAGGCTTCGAAAATGACTATGTGAAAATGCCATGGCCGCAAGGAGTGCGTTACGACCGCTTCTGCCAAGTGAGCATCGCTGACGTGCAAGGGCTGGGTTGTTCCAGTCTGATCCTCACCGTGCCTCACATGAAGCCCCAGCATTGGCGCTATGACTTCGTCAACGCCAAACCGTATCTGGTCAATGCCAGCCACAACAACATGGGCGCCGTGACAGGCGTGAGTTATCGCAGTTCGGCCCAGGAATGGCTGGACGAAAAAGCCGAGCTGATCGCGGCCGGCAAAGCGCCTGTTTCACACCTGCCGTTCGCCATGCACCTGGTCAGCCGGCAGACTCAGCTGGATGAAATCACCGATAACCGGCTGACCCAGTGCTTCACCTATCGCCAGGGTTTTTACGACAGTTACGAGCGCGAGTTCAGGGGGTTCGGCCTGCTGCTGCAGACCGATACCGAAGCTTCGGCGGCTGAACGCTCAAGCCTGGGTTTCACCGCGCCGATCCTGAGCAAAACCTGGTTTCACACCGGCCGCGCCATCGACATGCGCGACGACGGTTACTACGCCGGCGACGCAAAGGCAGTGCCACTGCGCCCGACGCTTGTGCACGAGTATCACCTCAACGACGCAGCGGGTCGTGTGATTGATCCCGACGAAGACCTCGCCCGCGAAATAGCTCGTACCCTCAGCGGCTCGGTGCTGCGCGCGGAGGTGTTTGCCGCCGACGACGATCCCGAAACGGCCGTGCCCTACTCCGTGCAGGAAAACCGCGCGCTCATTCGCCAGTTGCGCCCCAAGGGCAAACATCATCCCTATGCCGTGCTGCAATCACTGGCGCTGGAAAGCATCGCTTACCAATACGAGCCGCAGGTGGCCGACGACCCATTGGTCCAGCACACACTCAACCTGCAGTGGGACAAGTTCGGCAGCCTCACCCACGGTTTTGTCGTGCACTACGCCCGGCGCAAGACCGACAAGGACAGTCCGCCCTTCGCCGTCGAAACGCCTGGCGACGAAAGCGATGAAGACTACGAGAACAGATGGTGGCTGGACGCCCATGACGAAGCACAACAGTGCTGGTACCTGACCGAAGCCAAGGCCGAGTACCGCCATCTGGAAAATCCTGACGGTTGGCGTCTGGGCATCCCCTATCGTCAGCGCGGCAATGCGCTGGTGCTGGATAAGGACGAACTCAAGCCTGTCGACATCCACCACGAAAACTTCCTCGAGCGGGCCGTCGACGGCGGAGCCTGGGCAACCCGGGCGGTGCTGACCCGTTTGTCGCTGCAACGCTATCAGGATCCGGCCTCAGGCCAGTTACTGGACCCGGATAAACTGGTCTTCAGCGCCCTGCCCGACTACACGGAAACCGCCGAACTGGATGCCACCGCCCTGAGCGCCTACGACAAACTCAAGGACGCGGACGGCAACATGCCGTTCAACCTCAAGGAGAAACTCGAATCCCCAGAAGTCGGCTATCACATCATTGATCGGTTCTTGCCAGACGCTCCTGCAGGTGAACCCAAGGACCCGACCAATGCCAAGAGCTTTCTGTGGTCCGTGCGCAAAAGCTTCCCCACGTACCATGGCCTGGACAGTTTTTATAACGTCGAGAAGTTCCAGCAGACCAAGAGCCATGGCATCACCACGGTCGCCTATGACAAACACTGGTGCCTGAGCACCGCCGTCACCCTGCCGGATGGCTGCACGACACGGATTCTCGATGTCGACTACCGATCGTTCCTGCCCGCAGGCATCATCGACCCCAATCAAAACACCCAGGAGGCTCGCTACAACGCGTTCGGCGAAGTGCTGGTGACCAGCTTCCACGGCACGGAACTGGGTGTCGAGGTCGGTTTCTACCCGCTCAGCGGCTACCAGCCACCGGAAGACCGCACGCCAGCGGGCGCTATCGCCGACAAGCACAAAGCCATCGGCAACTACGCCACTGCCACATTCTCTGCGCCCTTCAGCTGGATGGGCAAAGTCCCCGCGATCGATCCCACGCAATGGCTGCGCTGGGCTCGCAACGAAGGTTTTGTATTGCCCGACGGCCATATCTGTAGCCGGGCTCGCGTGCATCTCGAGGGCTTGCAAAATCCTTCAGCGGACGAGCAGCGGCTGCAGCGCTACATCGAGAATGCTCATCGCGAACCCGTACATGTCGTCACCTTGCAGGCCGACCGTTATCCCGGCGATCCGGAGCTGCAAATCCGCGCGGCCATCGCCTGCTGGGACGGTTTCGGCCGTTCCCTGCAAACCAAGCAAGAAGTCGAACCCGGACTGGCCTGGTGGGTGCACGAAAATGGCGAACTGACACTCGACAACTACGGCCGCCCCAAGGAAGCACAGGCAGAGCGGCGCTGGCGAGTCAGCGAACGGGTCGAATACAACAACAAAGGTGAGAAAGTGCGGATCTATCGCCCTTACTTTGCCAGCGCCTATCGCTACATCAACGACGCTTCGATTCGCGAATCGGGCTACCACGACCAACAGTTCTACGACGCCGCCGGCCGCCCGACACACACCGTTCTGGCGAAAAAAATGTTGCAGGGCCATCCACCGCAAGAGAAACCGTTGCGCCGCGAACAACGCTATCGCACCTGGTACAACATTGCCTTTGATGAGAACGACTTGTTTGATCCGCCGCACGCAAAACGGCAGACGAACTGGACAATCCATTGAACGCCTGACAAGTCGTTGAGCAATGGGATGGCCGAGGTTGTCAAACACAACCTTGGCTGATGCGGGGCGGCGGATCTCCTGCAACCCTTGTCTCTTCAAGCGGGTGCGCCATGCTATCGTGCCCGCCCGACTTTCTACCTGTTTGTGCCAGCATGCTGCCGATTTCCCGTAACGTGCGTTTGTCGCTGTATATTCTGTTGATCATCGCCGGCGCCGCCATCGCCGCCACCCTGGCCATGCGCCACGCCGTGCGCCAATCCATGGTCGAAGACGCGGCCCGTGCCAATCAACAACTGGCGCTGTACGCCACGTCCCTGCATACCCTGATCGAACGTTACCGCGCCCTGCCCGCCGTGCTGGCGCTGGACCCGGAGTTGCGCTCGGCGCTCAAGGGCGCGGTGAGTCCCGAGCAGCAGGATGCGCTGAACCGCAAACTGGAAAAGATCAACGGCGCGGCCGAGTCCTCGACCCTGGAACTGCTCGACCGCACCGGCCTCGCCGTGGCGGCGAGCAACTGGCGATTGCCCAGCAGTTATGTCGGCCACAACTACGGTTTCCGCCCTTATTTCAACCAGACCCGCACCCAGGGCACCGGGCGTTTTTACGCGGTGGGCGTGACCAGCGGGATTCCTGGCTACTTCCTCTCCAGCGCGGTCACCGATGACGACGGCCAGTTCCTCGGCGCCATGGTGGTGAAGCTGGAGTTTCCCGAACTGGAACGCGAGTGGCGTCAGGGCAGCGACACGCTGTTGGTCAGCGATGCGCGGGGGATCATTTTTATCGCCAACCAGCCGGGCTGGCGCTATCGCCTGCTCAAACCGCTGAGCGACAGCGATCACGCCGAACTCAAGACCACCCGCCAGTACGACAAGCAGCCGCTGACGCCGCTCGGGTTTCAATCGCTGCGGCGCTTCGACGACAACAGCGACCTGGCCCGGGTCGATGGCCCGGACGGCAAGGCGGATTACCTGTGGGAATCCCTGCCGCTGACGACTGAAGGCTGGACCCTGCACCTGCTGCGGCGCCCGCAAGTCGCCTTCGAAGACAGCCGCAACGCCGCGCTTGCCGCAGCCGGGCTGTGGTTGACCCTGGTGTTCCTGCTGCTGTTTCTCAACCAGCGCTGGCGCCTGGCCAAACTGCGCCAGCGCAGTCGTGAAGAACTCGAACAGCTTGTAGAGGAGCGCACCCGCGACCTGCGCACCGCCCAGGAAGGCCTGGTGCAATCGGCCAAGCTCGCAGCGCTGGGGCAGATGTCCGCCGCCCTCGCGCATGAAATCAACCAGCCGCTCACCGCCCAGCGCATGCAGCTTGCTACTCTGAGGCTGCTGCTCGACCACGGCCGTGTCGACGACGCCTACAAGGCGCTCAAACCGGTGGACGAAATGCTCACGCGCATGGCCGCCCTCACTGGCCACCTGAAAACCTTCGCCCGCAAAAGCCCCAGCGGTTTGCGCGAGCGCCTGGACCTGGCGGCGGTGGTGGACCAGTCGCTGCAACTTCTCGACACAAGGTTGCGCGACGAACAGGTCAGCACCGTGCTGCACCTGACCCGCCCGGCCTGGGTGCGCGGCGATGCGATACGCCTGGAGCAGGTGCTGATCAACCTGCTGCGCAACGCCCTCGACGCGATGCAGGACAAACCCTGCAAACGCCTGGAAATCCGCCTCGAAGCCGACGAACAATTGTGGCGCCTGAGCGTGATCGACAACGGTGGCGGTATCGCCGAAGAGAACCTGCCCAAGGTGTTCGATCCGTTCTTCACCACCAAACCGGTGGGCGATGGCCTGGGGATCGGTCTGGCCGTATCGTTTGCCATCGTTCACGAGTCTGGCGGGCGCCTGAGCGCCGACAATCATGACAAAGGTGCCGTGTTTACCATGACCCTGCCCATCGACCTGGAGGTGCATGCACCATGCTGAACTCAGTGATCGTGGTCGATGACGAAAGCAGCATTCGCAGTGCCGTCGAGCAATGGTTGAGCCTGTCGGGTTTCGAGGTGCAGCTGTTCAGCCGCGCCGATGAGTGCCTGGCGCAGTTGCCCAGGCACTTTGCCGGGGTGATTCTCAGCGACGTGCGCATGCCCGGCATGACCGGCCTGGAACTGCTGGCCGAAGTACAACGCCGGGATGCCGATTTGCCAGTGATCCTGTTGACCGGCCACGGCGATGTACCGATGGCCGTCGAGGCCATGCGCGACGGCGCCTACGACTTCCTGGAAAAACCCTTCAGCCCGGAAACCCTGCTCGGCAGCCTGCGCCGCGCCCTCGACAAGCGCCGGCTGGTGCTGGAAAACCGCGCCTTGCACGAGCAGGCGGACAACCGCGCCAAGCTGGATGCCACGCTGCTCGGCGTGTCCCGGGGTTTACAGACTCTGCGCCGGCAGGTGCTGGACCTGGCAACCCTGCCGGTCAACGTACTGATTCGCGGGGAAACCGGTAGCGGCAAGGAGCTGGTCGCGCGTTGCCTGCACGACTTCGGGCCGCGGGCCGACAAGCCGTTTGTCGCGCTCAACTGCGCGGCCATCCCCGAACAACTGTTCGAGGCCGAGCTGTTCGGTCACGAGAGCGGTGCGTTCACCGGGGCGTCCGGCAAGCGCATCGGCAAGCTCGAATACGCCGACGGCGGCACGCTGTTTCTCGATGAAATCGAAAGCATGCCGCTGGCCCAGCAGGTGAAACTGCTGCGGGTGTTGCAAGAGCAAAAACTCGAGCGACTGGGCTCGAACCAGAGCATCCGCGTGGATTTGCGCATCATTGCCGCGACCAAGCCGGACCTGCTCGACGAAGCGCGGGCCGGTCGTTTTCGCGAAGACCTGGCTTATCGTTTGAACGTCGCGGAACTGCGCCTGCCGCCCTTGCGCGAACGCCGCGAAGACATTCCGCTGCTGTTCGAATCCTTTGCGCAAAACGCCGCCGAACGGCTGGGACGTAAATTTCCACCGTTGAGCGGCGCGCAGTTGAGTCACCTGCTGAGCCATGACTGGCCGGGCAATGTGCGCGAACTGGCGAACGTCGCCGAGCGTCAGGTCTTGGGTTTGGGTGAACCGGAGCCAATCGGCATCGAGCCCGGCCAGTCGCTGGCGGCGCAGCAGGAAGCGTTCGAGGCGCAATGCCTGCGTGCGGCATTGACCCGGCACAAGGGCGATGTGAAAGCGGTGCTCGAAGAACTGCAACTGCCGCGCCGGACCTTCAATGAAAAGATGCAGCGGCATGGGTTGAGCAGGGAGATGTTCCTGTAGCGTCTGAACTGGCCCTTTCGCGAGCAAGCCCGCTCCCACAATGTTCGGCGTACACAACCCCCCTGTGGGAGCGGGCTTGCCCGCGAAGAGGCCAGTGCGGGCATTGCAAATCCACAAATCGAATCAGCAGTTTTCCGCTCACCACCAAACTTTTATAGGCGGATTTCCGCTCACCAAAACACCCTCACCCCTCTAGACCGGCCCTCTCCCCGTTGGCACAGCTCCTGCTATAGCCCCTGCAGGCTGCGTTTAATCGCGCTCCACAAAAACAATTAAATGAAGGATCCTTCAATGGATAACTCCAACTCCCTGCCGCTTGGGTCGGCTGCCGTGCCGGCCAAGGAAAGAACCACTTCCAGCCGCATCAGATCGATCTTCAGCGGTTCCGTTGGCAACATGGTCGAGTGGTACGACTGGTACGTCTACGCCGCCTTCTCCCTGTACTTCGCCAAGACCTTCTTCCCCAAGGGCGACACCACCGCCCAACTGCTCAACACCGCCGCGATCTTCGCCGTGGGCTTCCTGATGCGTCCGATCGGTGGCTGGCTAATGGGCCTGTATGCCGACAAGGTCGGGCGCAAAAAGGCCCTGATGGCCTCGGTGTACCTGATGTGCTTCGGCTCGCTGCTGATTGCCCTGAGCCCGGGTTATGAAGTCATCGGCATCGGCGCGCCGATCCTGCTGGTGTTCGCGCGCTTGCTGCAAGGCCTGTCGGTGGGTGGCGAATACGGCACCTCGGCCACTTACCTCAGCGAGATGGCCACCAAGGAGCGTCGCGGCTTCTACTCCAGCTTCCAGTACGTGACCCTGATCTCCGGCCAGCTCATCGCTTTGGCGGTGCTGATTGTCCTGCAGAACTTCCTGACCACCGAGGAGCTCTACGCCTGGGGCTGGCGCATTCCGTTCGCCATCGGCGCGCTGTGTGCCGTGGTGGCGTTGTACCTGCGTCGTGGCATGGAAGAAACCGAGTCCTTCACCAAGAAAGAGAAGGCCAAGGAAAGCGCAATGCGCACCTTGATGCGCCACCCCAAGGAACTGATGACCGTGGTCGGCCTGACCATGGGCGGTACCCTGGCGTTCTACACCTACACCACCTACATGCAGAAATACCTGGTGAACACCGTCGGCATGAGCATTTCCGACTCCACCACCATTTCCGCCGCCACGCTGTTCCTGTTCATGTGCCTGCAACCGATCGTCGGCGGGCTGTCGGATAAAATCGGTCGCCGGCCGATCCTGATTGCCTTCGGCATCCTCGGGACGCTGTTCACCGTGCCGATCCTCACCACCCTGCACACCGTCACGACCTGGTGGGGCGCGTTCTTCCTGATCATGGCGGCGCTGATCATCGTCAGCGGCTACACCTCGATCAACGCCGTGGTCAAAGCCGAACTGTTCCCGACCGAAATCCGCGCCCTGGGCGTGGGCCTGCCGTACGCACTGACCGTATCGATCTTCGGCGGCACCGCTGAATACATCGCGCTGTGGTTCAAGAGCATCGGCATGGAAACGGGTTACTACTGGTACGTGACCGCGTGTATTGCCGTGTCGTTGCTGGTGTACGTCACCATGAAGGACACCCGCAAGCACTCGCGGATCGTCACTGACTGATCGGCAAATCGAGGCTCGCAGCTCTAGCCTCTTCGCGAGCAAGCCCGCTCCCACACTGACCGCATGGCTTCAGTGTGGGAGCGGGCTTGCTCGCGAAGGGCACCATTCGTCTCCCCCTCCAGCAAGCTAATCATCGGTTAATGCACCGGCAGCACCCTGCTGCTGACTGCATCCAAATCAACAGGACGCACGTATATCCGTTACAGGCCTCGAAGGAGTGTCTGAACGTACCCACAGCGAACGTACCTGGAGTACCTGTCATGAAAACCCGATTGATCCTTGCCCTGACCCTTTCCGTGCTGGCGGCCAATGCCTTTGCGGCCGACGGTTACGACAAAACCGGTTCGGCCTCGTTCGGTTCCGGCGCCAGTGCTGCCATCGAACACAGCCAGTCCCGCACCTATGCCTCTGACGGTTTTGATAAAACCGGTAGCGCTGAAGCCATCGGCTGACCTCAAACCTGTAGGAGCGAGCCTGCTCGCGATGGACGTCAACGATAACGCGCGAATCCTGGAGAAATGTGGTGCCCTTGAGTTTTTCGCGAGCAGGCTCGCTCCTACAGTGATCGTCATCCGACTGGAAATATGCGGCGCGTGCTTGCACCATGCACGTCTCCCCGCAAGCTCTGGAAATTTCCATGTCCGACGACATCCACTTCTACGAACCCTCCAACGGCCACGGCCTGCCCCACGATCCGTTCAACGCCATCGTCGGCCCGCGCCCCATCGGCTGGATTTCTTCGCAGGATGCCGAGGGCCGCTTGAACCTGGCGCCCTACAGTTTTTTCAACGCCTTCAACTACATTCCGCCGATCATCGGGTTTTCCAGCATCGGGCGCAAAGACAGCCTGAACAACATCGAGCAAACCGGCGAGTTCGCCTGGAACCTGGCCACCCGACCGCTGGCCGAGCAGATGAACCAGAGCTGCGCCATGGTCGGGCCTGAGGTCAACGAATTCGAACTGGCCGGCCTGACGACCGTTGCCTCCAAGGTCATCCAGGTGCCACGGGTGGCACAAAGCCCGGTGTCCTTCGAGTGCAAGGTCACGCAGATCATTCAGTTGCAGCGGGCGGATGGCAATGTGGTGCCTAGCTGGCTGATCCTCGGCGAAGTGGTCGCCGTGCATATCGCCAAGTGGCTGTTGAAAGACGGGGTATACGACACCGCCGCGGCAGAACCGATTCTGCGCGGCGGCGGGCCAGCGGATTATTTCCAGCTGGGGCCTGAGGCGTTATTCAAGATGTACCGCCCGGGGCGGTGAGAATCACCAGAGCAGGTCGGTGTTTTCCTTGACGTCCTTGAGGCGGGTCAGCTCCTTGGCGGCCGCATCATCGGCCTCGTGAGCGGTCTTGAAGGTCTGGCCTTCCAGCACTTTGTGAAAACGCGGGGCGCCGGAACCACCCAGCGCTTTGACGGCGATAGCGGCGTGGTAACCGCCCTCGCCCGGTACTACAGCGGAAACAGCTTCGAAGTGATCAAAGGCTTTACGTGCCATGTCGCGAATCCTGGCTGGTTGAGAATGCCGTCATTAAACCCTCAACCGGCCAGTTTGTGTACCGCCGCACCTGACTGACCGAGGGCCTGCGCTGCCGAAACCTCCTTGAAGGTGTGGAAGTCCAGGCTGTCGACCACCAGTTCCTGCACCAACTCGGCAAACACCTCCATCGCCGGCGTGCTGAAGTACGCGGTCATGGCTTGTTGATTGCTCCAGAAGCCGGACACCAGCCACAACTGCGGATCGCACTGCGAATGCTGCAAGGCAAAGCTCAGGCAGCCTGGTGCTGCGCGGGACGGTTCGATCAGGGCGCTGAGGCGCACACCGAGTTCCGCCGAGCGCCCGGCGCGCGCTCGAACGAAGGCCATATGACTGACGGGGATCTGCTTGGACATGGTGAACCCTCCCGGGGAGTCGCGTGGCAGCCGGGGGACGGGCTGCGACAGGATCAAAGGTTAAGGGCCGCGACGCCTGTCTGGTTAGTCGATTCCTGCCGGGGCGTTGCACAATCCTGCGAAACTGCATGACAAGCCTGTAACAAGCTGTAAAACCCTGTCACGGTTCTGCCATGCGAGTTTCAAGCAAGTTCTTGCGGCACAAGGCTCTAGTGTTAACACCGCCGGTCGTCTCCGGGCAGAATCAGGCAAGCATCCGGCAGGATGTGTCTACCGCTCTCACTTGCACAAACATATGCTGTGCCCCATTCCCTCCATGCCTAGCCGAGGATGCCGCGCATGTCGTCGCTCGATCACTTTCAAGCCCCGCTGGACACCGACATGGAAAAGCAGCGCGCGGAACTGGCGGCGATCATCCGCCGCAACACCGCCGAAGATGGCAGTTATGCCACGGCCATCGGCTCGCTGTTCATGTCCCGCCACAGCCAGTCCCACGAGTTCGCACCGGTGCTCGCGCAACCGGCGCTGTGCATCATGGCCCAGGGGCGCAAGGAGGTTCAGCTGGCCAATGAGTACTTCAACTACGACCCGTTGAACTACCTGGTGGTCTCGGTCTCGATGCCACTGAGTGGACGGGTGGTGGATGTCTCGGCCGAGGAACCGATCCTGGCCTTGCGCCTGGACATCGATCCGGCGGAAATCACCGCGCTGATCGCCGATGCCGGCCCCCTCGGCGTGCCCACACGGCCGACCGGACGCGGGCTGTATGTCGAAAAACTCGACACCGCGATGCTCGATGCGGTGCTGCGCCTGGCACGTTTGCTGGACACGCCGAAAGACATCGCCATGCTCGCGCCGCTGATTCGCCGGGAGATCCTCTATCGCCTGTTGCGCAGCAAGCAGGGGCACCGGTTGTATGAAATCGCCATCGCCAACAGTCAGAGCCATCGCATCAGCCTGGCGATCAAGTGGCTCAACGGCAATTTTGAACAGCCGTTGCGTATTGATGATCTGGCGAAGGAAGTGAACCTGAGCGTGTCGACCCTGCATCACCGCTTCAAGGCGATGACGGCGATGAGTCCGTTGCAGTATCAGAAGCAGTTGCGCCTGCAGGAAGCGCGGCGGTTGATGCTGGCCGAAGGGTTGGAGGCTTCGGCGGCGGGGTATCGGGTCGGCTATGAAAGCCCGTCGCAGTTCAGCCGGGAGTACAGCCGGTTGTTCGGGGCGCCGCCGTTGCGGGATCTGGCGCGGTTGCGGTTGACGGTTTGATCCTGGTCCAGTGGTGCGGCGGCTGACGCCTTCGCGAGCGAGCCCGCTCCCACAGGTTTTGTGAACGCCACATACCCTGTAATTGGATGGACTCGCCCAAGCCGAGGCGTCAATGCGCCACGGTGGCAGTCTAAACAGCCAACGACAGCGAGGGCGAGTCCATGAAAAATCATAGTTCGTTTGATCAATCCGTGTCTTCTTCCG
>NZ_JAHBDR010000058.1:0-69591 GCF_019956575.1 Pseudomonas sp. A-R-19 | reverse complement strand
CCGCCCCCCCAAGCCTGCGCGCAAGAAGCCTGCCCCGAAGACCCCGGCCACGGCCGTCGCCCCGAAGGAAAAGGCCAGCCTGCACCCGCGCAATCGCCACCAGGGTCGCTACGACTTTCCGGCGCTGATCAAAAGCGCTCCGGAACTGAAGAAGTTCGTGATCATCAATCCATACGGCAAGGAAAGTATCGATTTCGCCAGCCCGGAAGCCGTGCGCGTGTTCAACCGGGCGCTGCTCAAGTCGTTCTACGGCATTGCCCACTGGGACATTCCGGCCGACTACCTGTGCCCGCCAGTACCAGGCCGTGCCGACTATGTGCACTTCCTCGCCGACCTGCTGGCCAGTGGCAACGAAGGCGTGATACCCCGGGGTGCCGCCGTGAAGGTGCTGGACATCGGCATGGGCGCCAACTGCGTGTATCCGCTGATCGGTTACAGCGACTATCGGTGGCAGTTCCTTGGTTCCGATATCGACGCGACCGCCATCGCTGCGGCGAAAGCCATCATTCAATCCAATGGCCTGAACAAAGCGATCCAGGTCCGCCAGCAGAGCAACCCCAAGCAGATCCTCACAGGCTTGCTGGAGAGCGCAGAGCGGTTCGACCTGACGATGTGCAACCCGCCATTCCACGCTTCGCTCGACGAGGCCACACGGGGCAGCACGCGAAAATGGCGAGCCTTGGGCAAAGCCGATCCGAAACGCAAGCTACCGGTGCTGAACTTCGGCGGGCAAGCGGCGGAATTGTGGTGTGAGGGTGGGGAGGTGCGTTTCGTCACGCAATTGGTCAGCGAGAGCGTACAAGTGGCGCAACAAGTGCTGTGGTTCAGCATACTGGTGTCGAAGGCGTCGAACCTGCCGCAGATCCAGACCGCCTTGAAAAAGGCCGGCGCGCTGGAAAGTCGGGTGGTGGAAATGGGACAGGGCCAAAAACAGAGCCGCTTCGTCGCCTGGACCTTTCAGACCGAAGCGCAGCAACAGGCCTGGCGTCAGGCACGATGGTCGAAAGCTACAGCTGGGTAAAAGGCCAAGCGCACAAAAAGCCGTGTCCGGATGGGTCCTGGACACGGCTTTTTACAAACCTCACCGCTTAACAGTGACGCTCAGATCTTTAACCATTAACTGCCTTACAACTTTTCTGCAATATCGTTATCAGAAAATCTGGATATCTTCATTTTAAAGTTTTGTACGAACATTCTCTTTGAATGCACAGGCTCGCGCCTCTTTGCTATCGCAGTAATACTGGCCATACCACTCCTCCCATGGCCCACCGGTATCAATACTTACGATTGTTCCCTCCCGTTTGAATCTCATATCCAGCTCGCCCCCATGCTGCAGTTTGTAACCACAACGCAGGATTTCACCGGCAACGGTGGCGCCCCCGGCTGCGACGCGGGGTACGAATATCGCCATTTCAAAATCGGCTACCGGCCCACGCCCGGTTTGCGTAACACCGTACCATTCGCCGTCGCCACCTGCTGTCGGGGCTTTATAGACACCGGCTGCCATCTCCTTGATGTCAGTAGGGCCCGGGCAGTATTCGGTCACATTCGCCAAAGCCTGGCCAGACACCAAAAATGATACGCACATCAACAACTGTTTAACTTTCATAAGAACGTCCCTGTAACCAACAACTGAAATTTGGTTTTGGCTTTCTAAGCAAAGCCATGCGCTACGCCTTGTTGATACTACCGACCCAAGGCGCACACTCAACTATCAGTTCTGTAGGACCGTTCGCTTTATATAGAGAGAAAAGTGCTATTCGACGCAACTGCGCTTTCACTATCGGTGCGCAGGTTACAAACGTTTTCAAACAACGGGATTATCGCGCCAATTTACCTTGCGAAATTGTTTCCGGCGCCCACAAAAAAACCGTGCCCGGATCACTCCGGCGCACGGTTTTTTTAACAAGTTTTTACTTGTTAACAGCGTCGGTCAGGCCTTTGGCCACAACCAGCTTGATCACTTTCTTGGCAGCGATTTCGATGGCAGCCCCAGTCGAAGGGTTGCGGCCAGTACGGGCAGGGCGCTCAGTCACTTTCAGTTTGCCGATACCTGGCAGAGTGATTTCGCCGCCGTTTTCCAGCTGATCGGCAACGATTTGGCCCAGTTGGTCCAGAGCGTTACGCGCGGTGGTTTTCGGCGCGTCGATAGCTTCAGCGATGTCGGCGATCAGTTGGTCTTTAGTAAGAGCCATTTAGTGTTCCTTCCCTATCAAATTCATATGGATTGCAGAGTGCAATGTCAGCTATCGAGCCCGATCTTATGGATCCGGCACCCTCGGCCAAATAACCTCGGGATCGGGGTTATAGATACCGAAATCAGGGTTTGGTTCGACCTGACAAATGCTGACTGCACGCTTAACGCAGTGACTTCGCGCAAGACCGGGCAAAGCTAGCACACAGACGGGGAAATATCCGCCTCTAGCTACCCATTTGGTCAGCTTTATTGCGCTAAAACAGGAAAAAAACGCATAAGCGCCGTCGGTCGCCTGCCAATTGCCCTTCGCACCGCGCCAAAACCAGTGGTTGCGGTACACTGAGCGCTTTTTCGGGGGAGCACGCCCTCCTCTCTTCATTCAGCCGAGAAGCCCATGCCGATCCGTCATTGCATCGTCCACCTGATCGACAAAAAACCCGACGGCACACCTGCAGTTCTCCACGCCCGTGACTCTGAACTGGCTGAGTCCGCGGCCATCGAGAACATGCTCGCCGACCTCAACGAAAGCTATAACGCCAAACAGGGTAAAGCCTGGGGCCTGTTCCATCCGGAATCCGGCGCATTCCCGTTCAGCGGCTGGCTGAAGGAGTACCTCGAGGGCGGCCAGGATTTCACTGCGTTCAGCCGCGTGGCAGTCGAGCATCTGCAAAAACTGATGGAAGAGTCGAACCTGTCGGTCGGTGGCCACGTGCTGTTCGCGCACTATCAGCAGGGCATGACCGACTACCTCGCCATCGCCCTGCTGCACCACAGCGAAGGCGTGGCCGTGACCGATGAGCTGGACGTGACCCCGTCCCGTCACCTGGACCTTGGCCAATTGCACCTGGCGGCGCGGATCAACGTTTCCGAGTGGCAGAACAACAAACAATCCAAGCAGTACATTTCGTTCATCAAAGGCAAGAACGGGAAAAAGGTTTCGGAGTATTTCCGCGACTTCATCGGCTGCCAGGAAGGCGTCGACGGTCCCGGCGAAACCCGCACCCTGCTCAAAGCTTTCAGTGATTTCGTTGAAAGCGAAGACCTGCCGGAAGACGACGCCCGCGAGAAGACCAAGACCCTGGTGGATTACGCCAGCAGCCAGGCCAAGCTCGGCGAGCCGATGGGCCTGGAAGAATTGTCGGGGCTGATCGACGAAGAACGCCCGAAGGCCTTCTACGATCACATCCGCAACAAGGACTACGGCCTGTCGCCGGAAATCCCGGCCGACAAACGCACCCTGAACCAGTTCCGCCGATTCACTGGCCGCGCCGAAGGCCTGTCGATCAGTTTCGAAGCGCACCTGCTGGGCTCGAAGATCGAGTACGACGAAGAAGCCGGCACGTTGATCATCAAGGGCCTGCCCACTTCGCTCACCGATCAACTGAAGCGTCGCAACTGATGCTCGGCGGCGTACTGAAAAAATTCCTGCTGATACTGCTGGTGGTCGTGGCTTACCAGAACTGGGGCAAGATCGAGCGGGTGTTCAACCCTTCGCAAGTGGTGTCTGCGCAGACGCAGGCCCAGGCCAACGTCGTCCTCTACGCCACCGACTGGTGTGGTTACTGCAAGCTCACCCGGCGTTTTCTCGATCAGAAAGGCATTCCCTACAAGGAATTCGATATCGAGAAAGATGCCGTAGCACGCAAGGACTATGAGGTTCTCGGTGGGGGCGGGATTCCGATCATCGATGTCAACGGAACCCTGATTCGCGGGTATGACCCGGATGCGATTCTGGCAGCGTTGAAGTAACTTCTCGGCGCGCAACCTCCCTTGTAGGAGCTGGCTTGCCAGCGATGACGGTGGATCAGTCGACAAAACTGCAGACTGACAAACCGCAATCGCTGGCAAGCCAGCGCCTACAGTGCCGGTGTGTGGCGGGACTTACTGCACTTCAATCCGGAAACCAAACCGCGGGAAGTGCACATGCACCACACCGCCACGCTCGTCCTCTCGCCGTACAATCAGCTCCTCGCGGCCGACAAACAACAACTCGCCCGCCACCGGATCAACGCCATAGTCCGTGGCCGCGATGACCACCTGCTGACCCGTCGTGAACCCGTTAGGATCGATGAATTGCTCATCCGGCAATGCCGCTGGCGTGGACGCGCGCGCCACTGCCAGAGCCTCCTCGGAACTCATTTCGCTGGACGCACCATGACCGAAACCCAGTACCCGCGCGTGCCACGCGGCAACAGCCGGGTACGCATCCACAAGTGGCGCCGTGACGGACGTGGCTTTCAGGAACCAGAGGCAATGAGCCAGGGCGAAGTCGGCAATCGACGGCTCGCCGAAAAGGAAGTCCCCCTCTTCGCGCTGCAACTGCAGCTCCAGGCGCGACATAATCGTTGGCCACTGGTGTTTGGCCTGTTCGGTAGACAGTTTTGTCGCACTACCACCACTGAACAAACCGGCACGGTCGGCCAGAAACGCCTTGATCGCTTCCGGCGACAAATTGCCAAAGCGCACCGCGATCGATTCCGGCTGGAACACCAGGCTGACGGCATGTTGGAACACCACCGAGTCGACCCAGGCGGCAAACGACGCGGTGACCATTTCCTGGCCTTCAGGGAAGAACGCCGGCAAGGCTTTTTCCTGCTCCAGTCGCCGGGCAATCAATGCCGTGTCGCAATAAATATCTGCACCGACCTGCAGCATCGGAGTCTTGCGGTAACCACCGGTCAACGCCGTGAGATCCGGTTTTGGCATCACTGGCGAGATCTTCACCGAGCGCCAGGACAAGCCCTTGAATCCCAGCAGCAGGCGGGCCTTCTCGGCAAATGGGGACGTCGGGTAATGATGCAGAATCAACTCGGACATGCTCGGCTCCGCCGCAAGGATCAAGAGTCCGCAGCTTAGCGCGCAATCACCTGACAGCCTACAGATCTGCCTGATGGGAACTGATCAGTCAGGGTGATAAGCCAGGGGTGGCACTCGCCACCAGGCATTCCTTGGCGCTTTTCTTGAGTTTTTTGATCAGCCGCTCCTGACGCAACGCGTCGCTTTTGTCACGACAGCGCTCGGTGTAGACCAAGGCCATGGCCGGGCTGGACAGAAAGAATCGTGCGCCCTTGCCGCTTTGATGCTTGGCGAAACGACGCACGGGATCATCGCTGATCCCACAATAGAGCGAACCATTGGCCGCGCGAACGAGGTAGACGAACCAGGTTTTGCTCGCAGGAGTGTCGGCGTCGACAGGGTTTTCGCTGAGGGTGGTCACGTAACGATCAGGACTTGGAGGAAAACAAGCCGCGATCTTATCAGCGACTGGCCTGGAATGCCTTCAGGCCCTTCAATGCCTGGGCGCGGACGGCGTTCTTCACCAGTGGCGTCCAGCCCAGCAGCAGGCCTTTGAAACCTAACGCCTGACGCGCCCACGTCCATAGATCGAAACTGTCGTGGTGTTCGCAAATCTTGCCGTCACGGAAGACAAAACGCGCCTGAATATCGTTGATCACCGTGTTGCCGGTCTGGCTGAACAGATAGGTCGCGATCCAATGGGCGCCACCGGTGCGCCCGGAGGCGTGAACATGGTCGAACGTCAGGGAAAAGTCCTTGGCCCGAGTGGTCAGCATGCGCCACATGTCACCGGCATCACGACCGCGAAGCTCGCCGAATGCCGGGTCACTGAACACCACATCTTCGGTGTAGCAGGCCGCCATGGCTTCGGCATCCAGGCGCTGGAAAGCCTGGTAGAAACGGGTGATCAAGGCGCTATGGGCTTCACTCATTTGCGGGTTCCCCTGGATTTGCATAATGGCTTCAAAAGATTGCCTGCACGATAGTCTGCAAATGCATCGAACACTATCTGCATTCATGACGAAAATAACGCGGTGATTATTCACGTCATTTCAGTACGTCATTCCGCTGTCCCGGGCGTAGGTAAAAAGATCAACGTCCGTGGAAATACCCAACCGGTGCATGGCCATGTTCTTTTGTTTACTGATGGTCGACACGCTGCGTTTGAAATAAATGGCGATTTCGCTGACGGTCATGCCGCTGGCGAGCATTCGGACCACTTCGTGCTCCCTGGCAGACAGTGGCGATTCGTGCAACTGATGGCTGGCGTTGGCCAATAGCGTGCGCAGGGACTCACTAAGGTAATGGTGCCCTTCCTGCACCGCTTTGATCGCCAGGGACAACTCAGTCGCCGATGCGGCCTTGGCGACGATGGCCATCACTCCTTGAGCCAACGCAGCCCTTGCCGTCGCCACACTGGTAAACATTGTCACCAGAATGATCGGCAAGGCGGGGTAAAGGCGTTGAATCGTACTCAACATTTTCAAGCCATCGGCCTGCTGCCCTCCCGGCATGGAGAAGTCAGTGATCAGCAGGTCACAAGGCGTGCTAGAAAGCACATTCATCAAGCTGTCGGCATTGTCAGCCTCACCGACGATCACGCATCGCCTGCTGGCGTTGATGAGTATGCGTAGCCCGACACGAACGACAGAGTGGTCGTCAGCAATTACGACTCGCATTGTAGGGTACCTCCTGCTTGTGGCACTAAGGCGCGGAAAATAGCGCCGTTCCTACCCATCCACAACGCCCCGCCCCCGAGCTCTAACGTCCCCCCCCTCAATGTATTCAATGGACCAAGTCTTTGCCCATCTAACAAATAGACGGTTCCTACATTGCAGCGCACTGAAGACTACGCAGGAGGACTACAAACAAAGTATTCCTCGTCAGAAATTCTGTGTAGTCCGCAACACTCTTTCATACACGCCCCCTCTCTTTTCGTACTAGTTGCATTCCTCCCACTCCGCCGACTCGCTAAGTTGTGACCTGCCAAGCAGTCCGGCCATACCTGTACGGAACTGTGCTCACTCTCTGCATGACTATCGAATACATGAACAAGACGCCAATGACCCAACACACTGAACTCCTGCTCACGCAATCCTTGCGTTACCTGTATGGCGAACCATGCCAAGGGTCTTTTATCCGGGAATTTCAATGAGAGACTTCAAGACATTACTTTTGAAGCAGATGCGCCGCCTGACCCATACGGGCATCAGTGCGTGTGCTCTGTTTTGGATCGCACAGGTCCACGCCGACGGCATGGTGCCCGATACGTCCGTTGTGATCGTCAATGAAGCCAATGGGGAAACTGCTGTCTCGGTGACCAATACCGACGCCAGCCTGGCACTGCTGCACGTCACCATCGAAGACATTCCTGAAGACCTCGAACCATTGGTGTTCGTGACACCGCCACTGGCACGCGTTGAAGCCTCAAAGTCACAATTGGTGCGTTTCATCCTGCAATCAGAAAAGCCCCTGCTCACCCAGCGTTTGAAACGAGTGATTTTTGAAGGCATCCCCCAAAACAAATCTGCTCCCGAAGCCGGGCATGCCCGTGTGGGTGTGACGGTGCGCCAGAACCTGCCGATCATCCTTCACCCCGCAGGCCTGGCGCTCAACCGCACACCGTGGACCGACCTGAAATGGTCGCTGCAGGAGGGTCAACTGAGCGTGCGCAACGAAACACCTTATGTCGTACGCCTGGCCCAGGAAGTACAACTGCTGCCTTCCGGGAGCGGTGCAATGCTACCGCGAACCTACGTGCTACCCGGGGACCACATCAGCGTTTCCACCCCAGTAAAGGCTGCCACCCAGGTTCGAATTCATCCCGCGACCGTCTATGGCTTTGCCGTGCCTCCCTATGAAGCGCTGCTCGTTCCCTAGAACCAATACAACCGATAGCGCCGTGCAGGGAAAGGCAGGCGTCGACATCTCAACGTGACGGCCTGTTTTGCCGTCGCCGCCTGTGTGACGAAAGCCGTCGCGGATCAAGCCGGCACCTAGACATAACCCAAGTGAGCCTCATGAACACCGTATTGAAATACCGTGATGGCGAAGCCATGCCTGCGATTCGGTCGGCCGACACGTTCCCTCAACTGTCGCGGGCCAAGACCGGCATGCTGTTGCTGCTGAGCAACGTGCTGATTGGGCTCGAAGCCAATGCCGAAGACCTCAATGCTGCTTCGTTGCTGACTTCGTTCGACCAGAACATGCTGAGTCAACGCGGTATCGACCCCATTCTCGCAACCCTGCTGCTGGCCGCTCCGAACTTCACCGCTGGCCGACATCCGATCACCCTCACGGTCAATGGCCTGCGTAGTGGCCGGGTGGACGTCACATTCAACGGCGAAGGCGACTTGTGCTTTGACCCTGCCCTGCTCGATGCGGCAAACCTGACCGTACCCCCAACTCCAGCCAGCGACAAAGGCTGCTTCGACGTACTCGCCACGTGGCCGCAAACCCGAATCGAACAGGACCCGGCCAACCTCGGCCTGTCATTGATAGTACCCACCCAGGCAATACGTCCGGCTGTCCGGGATGTTTCGGGCTATCAAACCGGCGGTATCGCCGGATTACTCAACTACGACGTCAACAGCCTTCACAGCCAATACGGCAGCCAATCGAACCGCTACCTCTCAGCCAATACCGAAGTCGGTTTCAATGCCGGCGACTGGATTGTGCGTAGTCGTCAGGTGCAGACCTGGCAGAACGATGTGTCCAGTACCACTCACCTTGCGGCCTACGCCCAGCGCACCTTTGCCAGCCATGAGACGGTGCTTCAAGCGGGTCAGGTCAATCTCTATAACCCGGTACTGGCTGGCGCGCAGATCACCGGCGTCCAGCTCATGACCGAGCAGGCGCTCCGGGTCGAAGGCCAAAGCAATCCCATCGAGGGGATTGCTCACAGCCAGGCTCAGGTTGAAATCCGGCAGAACGGTTCACTGATCCACTCGACAGTGGTGCCGGCCGGGCCGTTTTCCCTGAGCAACGTGCGTCGGCTCGACAGTCGCTCCGATGTCGAGGTCACCGTCAAGGAAGCGGACGGCAGCGAGCAACGCTTCACGGTCCCCGTCGCCATGCTCGGTGTTGGCTTGCCGGCTCCCGGTTTTTCGCTGGCCGCCGGCCAGGTACGTAGTCTCGGCGCTGCACAGAGCGGCGAGCCCTGGGTGATCAGCGGTGGCTGGAGCGGAGCACTCAACCCGAATGTCCTGCTTACCACCGGTGCCACCGGGACCACCAACTACCGCGCTGCGGGCGCAGGCCTGGGCCTGCTGCCAGGGCCCGACACACAGATCCAGGCCACCCTGCAAGCGACCGACACCAGCACCCGCCAGGCCGACAGCGGGCTTCAGGCCGACCTGAATGTTTCGCAACGCATGGGAAAGCAGTGGTCGATCAATGCCGGAACTTCGCACCGGACCTTCGGCTATCGCGAGCTATCGGAGGCAGTGTTCGATTCCCGGTCGGAGCGCAGCCAGTCGCGTTACCGCGATCAGCAGAGCCTGTCGCTTGCCTGGTCACACCCCGGGTTAGGCGCGTTCAGCAGCGGCGTCAATCGCTCAACGACTTTCGACGGACAAAACAGCAGCCGCGCCCTGGCGTCCTGGGGCACCCAGATCGGCGGCGTGTCGGTGTCGGCCACGGCGCAATGGCAAGTCAGCGGTAGCCAACGCAGCGACGACAGCGTTTACCTGAGTTTGAGCATTCCACTGGGTGAAAATCGTCGGGCGCGCACGTGGGTACGCAGTTCAGCTGGCGAATACCGCAGTGGTGTCGGCTTGAACGAGCAGCTCAACGACCAGTTGAGTTACCGGGTCGGGGTCGAGCACGACACACGAGACAGACAAGTGCAGTCCTCGGCAGGAGTTTCCCTGCTGCCTCGCTACAGCCAATTGGACTTGAGCTACACCCGCTCCGATGCCGAACACTCCAGCTACCAGATTGGCGCGCGTGGCGCAGCTGTATTGCACGGCGACGGCTTGACGTTTTCGCCATATGCCGTGCGGGACACCTTCGCGCTGCTTTCGGTGGGCGATACGAGCGCCATCAAAGTCTCGACCCCAAGCGGTCCGGTATGGACCGATTGGCAAGGTCACGCCGTGGTTCCTCAAGTGCGCGCCTATGGTCGCAGCCCGGTAGAAGTCGACACCCGCTCGCTGCCTCGCAACCTCGATATCAACAACGGACTGGCCATAGTGTCCGCCGGGCGCGGAGCCGTCGACAAAGTCGAGTTCGGTGTCACGTTGACCCGTCGTGCCTTGCTCAAGGTTACCACCGACAACGGTGCCCCCCTGCCCCGTGGCGCGACGGTAACCACCGCAAACGGTGAGTTCGTCACGCTCGCTCAAGAAGGGGGGTTGGTGTTTCTGCCCAACGTCCTGGACACGCGCGACCTATGGATAACCGCACCGGGGCTGGAGCGCTGCGAACTGCGGTTCGAGCTGCCCGCCAAGGCCAATATCCAGGTGTATTACGAGACCGCCACCGCCCAGTGCCGAACACTTTGAGGATGCCCCTATGAAGCTCTCCCACCCTTTACTGTTGACACTCGGCACCTTGATGTTGAGCGCCCTTGCGCCTCAGGCCTGGGCGCTCACCGATGAATGCCAACTCACCTTGAGTCAGCCCGTACTCGATTACGGCGTGATGAATCGATCAATACGCGCCCATGCCCCCGCGGAGCGAACCCTGGGCGAGCGCCGTCTGAGCTTGACCCTGAACTGCCCACAACCCACTGACATGACCCTGTTCTACCGCGCCATGTCCGCGACCGCCGAACGCTTTCGCTTTGCCGAGCACGGCAGCTATGCCGTGCGTATGGGGGACGCCGTACTCGATGGGCAGCCGGTGGACCTGGGCCAGATTTCCGCCGTCGGCCAGGTACCCGAAGAAATCGCTTCGAGTCTGCTCTGGCGACCGCAACAGGCGATCGTTCCGGTTCGAGGTGGTGTGGCGGTACAAGGACAAAGCCTGTCGGCGCAACTGGAACTGACAGCCTGGGCGCCGGAAAAAGCCTTGCAGATACGAGACGCGGTGGTCTGGGAAACCACCGGCCTGCTTGATGCGGTCGCTACGGGACGCACCAGGGAGATAACCCTGCGTGCCAGTTTCGCCCCCGTCGCCTGCACCCTGGATCTGTCCAATGGCGGCCAGGTGGATTTCGGTCGGTTATCGATAAACGACCTGAATCCCGACCAAAACACCCGACTGCCTCCCAAGGATCTAACCCTGCGAATTGGCTGCGACGCACCGACGCAATTTGCCCTGGTCATGCATGACAACCGCCCAAGTACGGCGACGGTCAACAGCGGGATTTACTACGGACTGGGTCTGGATAGGCGCGGCAACAAGATTGGCCTGTACTCGCTGACTGTCGATCCCGCCAACGCCAGCGTGGACAGTTTTACCCGCATGTATCGAACCGACTCCACCACCCGAGGCGTGGCCTGGAGCACCGCCAGTTCAAACCCCATAGCGATCGCCCAGCAAAGCTACCTGGGCTTTACCGACAGCGCCGCCAGCACCGCAGGGCCGGCCACGATCCAGAACCTCGCAACCACGGTCACGGTCGATGCCGTCATCGCCCCCACGGCGAGCCTGGACCTGAGCACCGACGTTCAACTCGACGGCTCAGGGACGATAGAGATGTTTTACCCGTAACAACCCACCCAACCTTGTTGAAGCCGAGGCGCAATCACGCGCCCAGGACCCTTCAAGGTCAACTACAGAAAGGAAGTTTCACCCATGAAAAAGTACTTCGCAGCACTCACCACGACGGCACTGATCAGCGTCGCTCCTTTTGCTCTGGCAGGGCCGAGCACTGAACTGACGGTCAGCGGCGTCATCACGCCAGTCGCTTGCACGCCGACACTCTCCGTTGGTGACATTGACCTGGGATCGATCTCGTACAATCAGCTTGAACAGGAGCAGAACACCCTAGTTGGCAGTCATGATGTTTCATTGTCCATGAACTGCGATGGATCTACCGGCTTCGCCATCATTGCAATCGACAATAAAGCCGGCTCAGGTATTGGTGACGGGTTTGGCCTTGGCCTGAACGACGGAAATCCGGTGGGATTCTTTACCCCACTAATTCAGCGAGTCACAGCTGATACAGCCGTTGTTGATCCTATCGAGTCAAACGACAACGGAGTCACTTGGGCGAGAACAGACTCTGCTAAACCGGGAATTTGGTTGTCCGCAGCCACCCCTAGCAGTACCACACCGATCGATGCACAGAATGTCACCGTGGACTTTAAGGTCGACACCTACATCCTCCGTGCTGACGAGCTGACGCTGGTCGGCGACCTCGACCTTGACGGCTCCGCAACGTTTGAAGTGATGTACCTCTAAGGACCAGGACGCTGAACCGTTCGTTGCCTCTATGAACAAGCGGTTCAGCACCTATACCTTCTTCTCGAAAAGGAATTTACCGATGAAGCGTATACCTTTGATCCTGACCGTAACGTTGTTGATGAGTACGACTTGCGCCCTGGCGGCGCCTACCGCTGATTTGACTGTCAACGGCCTCATCACCCCGGTCGCCTGCACCCCGATATTTTCCAACAACGGCGTTGTCGACTACGGGATGATCTCCCGGCAAGACCTGAGCGTCGACAAAAGGACGCAACTGCGTGACGAGTTCCTCGACCTCAACATCAGCTGCACGGCAGCAGCCCGTTTCGCATTGCTCATGCAGGACAACCGCGAAGGCTCGGCCATCGTCGACAGTCAGATCTACTATGGCCTGGAGTTCGATCGCAGCGGCAACAAGATCGGCCTGTATTCACTGAATTTCGATCCCGCCAGCACCATAGTGGACGCAGTGCCTCAAGTGTATCGAACCGACTCCACCACTGCGGGGCGGGCGTGGAGTACATCCAGGGCCGACCCCCTACCGATCAGCGCCAGAAGTTATCTGGGCTTCACCGATGTAGCGGGCAGCACCGCAGGTCCTGTGGCAATTCAGAACCTGAGCAGTCGGGTCAAGCTCGTCACCGTCATTGCCCCCACCTCAACGCTGGACTTGAGTAGCGATGCAACACTCAACGGCTCTGCGACCCTGGAGGTTCTCTATTTATAGGCGTACGTCGCGATTAAATTTTCTCACTGCTGACGTGCACATACAGCGCCCGCCCGGCACCGAGGCCGGCAATGATCGCCCCCAGACCGATGACGCCGAAGATCCAGCCCACGGCCGTCCAGCCGCCGGTCAAGTCATGCACGATACCGACCGCGAACGGCCCCATGGACGCCAGGGTGTAACCGAAGCCCTGGGCCATGCTCGACAGGTTCGCCGCCACATGGGCATCCCGCGAACGCAGCACAATCAGGGTCAACGCCAGGCTGAACGTGGCGCCCTGCCCCAGCCCGAGCACAATGGCCCAGCCCCACAGACCTTCAATCGGGGCGTACAGGCAACCGAACAGACCGCCGAGGGTCAGCGCCATCACGATTACGATCGCCAGGCGCTGATCCTTGCCACGCGTCGCCAGCCATGGCGCGGCGAGGGAGCTGACCAGTTGCACGATCACCGAGCCCGACAACACCAGCCCGGCCTGGGTCGGGGTCAGGCCGCGACCGATCAGGATCGACGGCAACCAGCCGAACACGATGTAGGCCAGGGACGATTGCAGGCCCATGTACAAGGTCACCTGCCAGGCCAGCGGGTCACGCAATAGTCCGCGGACGCGGTAGGCGACGTTGTGCGCGCCGTGTTTTTGGCCGACTTGTGGCAACCAGAACAGCGCGGCCGCTAATGCCGGAATGACCCAGAAGCCGAGGCCCAGCGCCCAGCTCTTGTCGAAATGCTCACTGAGCGGCACGGTCGCACCCGCCGCCATCGCCGCGCCCAGGCACAGGGCCATGGTGTAGACACCGGTCATGGTCCCGGCCTGTTTCGGGAAATCGCGCTTGACGATGCCCGGCAGCAACACGCCAATCACGCCGATGCTGGCACCGGCCAGTACGCTGCCGGCGAACAGGCCAATCTCGCCAAAGGAACTGCGCAAGATGATCCCGCCAGCGAGGGTCAGAAGAATGCCCAACACCACACGCTCAGCCCCAAAACGTCTTGCCAGCAGCGGTGCCAGCGGCGCAAACAGGCCGAGGCAAAGTACCGGCAACGTCGTCAGCAAACCGGCCTGGGAAGCCGATAGCCCGAGGGACTTCGACACTTCGCTGAGCATCGGCGCCATGCTCGACAGCGCCGGGCGCAGGTTCAGCGCCACCAGTACCAGGCCCAGCAGCAACAACCACGGCCGGCGCAGAACCGGGTGGGTTTGCTGAACCTGTTCGTCATCAGCCTCGGCGTCGATCAGCAGTTCTTCCAACTCTGCCGAGCGTTTGGGGGCTGTGGATAAATCACTGCGCTGTATCGACTTCTCGGTTTCAAGGTTCATTGATCAACTGCCTCGACAGGGATTTGGCCCGTTCCGGGTCGCGTTGTTCGACGGCATCGAGCAATGCGATGTGCAGGTCGAACACTTCCTGGCGGCGCGGGACGATGTTCAGGGTCTGGCGCAATTGCGCGCCGACGATGTTGGAGAAATAGCGATACAACTCGCTGAGGGTCGGGTTGTGCGCGGCGTCCACCAACCGGCGGTGGAACACCAGATCGCAGGCGATGTAGGTGTCGAGATCGCCGTGGTAGTGACTGCCGCTGACACCCAAGGCCTCGCGCAATGCCACCAGATCTTCATCGGTGCGGCGCATGGCTGCCAGGCCGATGGCCTCGACTTCGAGGATGTGCCGGGTTTCCCGGGCCTGCTCAAGGGAGCAACGGGACAGCGCCTTCAAGGTATCGAGCGGATCGACCACCGCCCGCAGGTAACTGCCGTCGCCCTGACGGATTTCGATCAACCCGGAAAACGCCAGCACGCGCATGGCTTCACGCACGGTATTGCGGCTGATGCCCAGCTCGGCGGACAACTCTGGCTCGGTGGGCAAGCGCTGGCCGACGGTCCAAATACCTTGGTTGATGCGCTGGCGCAGTTGGTCCAGGGCCTGATCGACCAGGGATCGTTTAACGAGTGGAGCAGCTTCTGACATAGGATTCGCCCTTTCATCCAATCATAGGATGAATTTTCTGACATGTTAGTCAGCTAACGGCCATCACACAACCCCCGTGTAGGAGCTGGCTTGCCAGCGATATCGGTGGATCAATCACTGACGATGCTGAATGGAAAATCGCCATCGCTGGCAAGCCAGCTCCTACAGGGGCGGTAGTTGGTGTATCCGTTCCATGGGCAGGAATCGCAGGCAAAAATAAACCCGGAACGCAGTCCGGGTTTATTTCAGTGCCTGGGTTCAATCAATGCAGGATCTGACTCAGGAACAGCTTGGTACGCTCATTCTGCGGGTGATCGAAGAAGTCGTTCGGCGCGGCCTGTTCGACGATTTCGCCCTTGTCCATGAAGATCACACGGTTGGCCACGGTGCGGGCGAAACCCATTTCGTGGGTTACGCAGAGCATGGTCATGCCGTCTTCAGCCAGGCCAATCATGGTGTCGAGAACCTCCTTCACCATCTCTGGGTCGAGCGCCGAAGTCGGTTCGTCGAACAGCATGATTTTCGGTTTCATGCACAGTGCGCGGGCGATCGCCACACGCTGTTGCTGGCCGCCGGACAGTTGCCCCGGGTATTTATGCGCCTGCTCCGGAATGCGTACGCGTTCCAGGTAGTGCATGGCAATTTCCTCGGCCTTGCGCTTGGGCATCTTGCGCACCCACATCGGCGCCAGGGTGCAGTTCTGCAAGATGGTCAGGTGCGGGAACAGGTTGAAATGCTGGAACACCATGCCGACTTCACGGCGGATCGCTTCGATCTGCTTGAGGTCGTTGGTCAGCTCCACGCCATCGACCACGATGCGGCCCTGCTGGTGTTCTTCCAGACGGTTGAGGCAGCGGATGGTGGTGGATTTGCCCGAACCCGACGGGCCACACAGGACGATGCGCTCGCCCTGCTTGACGTTGAGGTTGATGTCCTTGAGTACGTGAAACTGGCCGTACCACTTGTTCACGCCCTGCATCTGAATAATGCCTTCAGGGCTCACAGGCTTTTTGTTTGCTTCGCTCATCACAAAACTTCCTAAATTAGGTAGCGACTTAGCGCTTGTGGCCAGTGTCGAGCTTGCGTTCCAGATGCATGGAATAGCGCGACATACCAAAACAGAAAATCCAGAACACCAGGGCGGCGAACACATAGCCTTCGGTGGCCATGCCCAGCCATTTCGGATCGGCGGCGGCTTGCTTGACGCTGTTGAGCAGGTCGAACAGGCCGATGATGATCACCAGGCTCGTGTCCTTGAACAGCGCGATGAAGGTATTGACGATGCCGGGGATCACCAGCTTCAGGGCTTGCGGCAGAATCACCAGGCCCATGCTGCGCCAGTAGCCCAGCCCCATCGCTGCGGCCGCTTCGTACTGACCTTTTGGAATTGCCTGCAGACCACCGCGCACCACCTCGGCCACGTAGGCCGACTGGAACAGGATCACGCCGATCAGGGCCCGCAGCAGTTTGTCGAAGTTCATGCCTTCGGGCAGGAACAACGGCAACATCACCGAGGACATGAACAGCACCGTGATCAACGGCACGCCGCGCCAGAATTCGATGAAGGTCACGCAGACCACGCGAATCGCCGGCATGTTCGAACGACGGCCCAGCGCCAGGACAATCCCCAGCGGCAACGCGCCGGCGATGCCGACGGTGGCGATCACCAGGGTCAGCATCAGGCCGCCCCACTGGCTGGTCGCCACGGCGTCCAGACCCAATACGCCGCCATGCAGCAGGCACCAGGCAATAATCGGGTACAGCACCAGGAAGCTCAGCCCGTACACCGCCTTATGGTGAAAGCGCGAGATGAACAACGGTGCCACGCCGACAATCGCCAGCCACACCGTCAGGTCCACGCGCCAGCGCAGTACCGGCGGGTAGTAGCCATACATGAACTGGCCGAAACGCTGCTGGATGAACACCCAGCAGGCGCCCGACTGGGTGCAGTCGGCGCGGGTCGTGCCCACCCAATTCGCATCGAGGATGGCCCAGTGCAGGATTGGCGGTACCACCAGGTAAATGAGGTAGAACGCAAACAGGGTCAGCAGGGTGTTGAGCCAGCTGGAGAACATGTTCGCGCGCATCCACGCCACCACACCGATGCTGCTGCTTGGTGGAGGCATGTCAGGTTTGAAAGTATGAGTGCTCATGCGCTTTTCCTTACCGCTCGATCAGCGCAATGCGCTTGTTGTACCAGTTCATCAGCAGGGAAATGCTGATACTGATCGCCAGGTACACGCTCATGGTGATCGCAATCACCTCGATCGCCTGGCCGGTCTGGTTGAGCACGGTCCCGGCGAACAGCGAGACCATTTCCGGATAACCGATACCGGCCGCCAGCGAGGAGTTCTTCGCCAGGTTCAGGTATTGGCTGGTCAGCGGTGGAATGATCACGCGCAGGGCCTGCGGGATGATCACCTTGCGCAGGGTCGGGCCGTTGCGCAGGCCGAGCGAATGCGCCGCCTCGGTCTGGCCGTGGCTGACCGACTTGATGCCCGAGCGCACGATCTCGGCGATGAACGCCGCGGTGTACACAGTCAGGGCCAGGGTCAGCGCCAGCAGTTCCGGGATCAACACCCAGCCGCCGACGAAGTTGAAGCCCTGCAGCTTGGGCATTTCCCAGTGCAGCGGCGCGCCGAAGATCAGTGCGCACAAGGCCGGGATCACCAGGAACAGCGCCAGGCCGACCCAGAACTTGTGGAACGGTACACCGGTGGCTTCGAAGCGTTTGGTCGCCCATCGGTTCATCAGCACGATGGCGACGATGGCCACGACAATGCTGATCACAAACGCCCAGAAGCCGTCCGCCATCAACGCCGCCGGCATGTTCAGGCCACGGCTGCTGACGAAGAAGGTGTCGCCGAAGTTGTGGCTGTTGCGCGGCCCCGGCATGGTCAGGAATACCGCGAAGTACCAGAACAGGATCTGCAGCAGCGGCGGAATGTTGCGGAAGACTTCCACATACACCGTCGCCAGCTTGGCGATGATCCAGTTCTTCGACAGCCGCGCCACACCGACGATGAAACCGAGGATCGTCGCCAGGATCACGCCGATGAAAGTCACCAGCAAGGTATTGAGCAGACCGATGACAAACACCCGGGCGTAAGTGTCCGCTTCGGTGTAGTCGATCAGGTGTTGAGCGATGCCGAAACCGGCACTGCGCTCGAGAAAGTCGAAACCGGAGGTAATGCCCCGGTGTTGCAGGTTGGTCTGGGTGTTATCGAACAGATACCAGCCCATCGAGACCACCGCGACAATGGTGATGATCTGGAATAGCCACGCACGCACTTTCGGATCGCTGAGGCTGAGCCTCTGCTTTGGTGCGCCGATTGAATTTTGCATGAAGTGCCCCGGAAATAATGGAACAGAACATCACCCGGTGGTTGGCCCACCGGGTGACAGAACCATCAGCGCACTGGTGGTGCGTATTGAATGCCGCCAGCGTTCCACAGAGCGTTCAGCCCGCGGTCGATTTCCAGCGGGGTGTCCTTGCCGAGGTTTTTCTCGAACACTTCGCCGTAGTTGCCTACTTGCTTGATGATCTGCACGACCCAGTCTTTCTTCACTTTCAGGTCTTTGCCGTATTCACCGTCGGTACCCAGCAGACGGGCAACGTCAGGGTTCTTGGTGCCCTTGGCTTCGGCTTCGACGTTCTTCGAAGTGATGCCGGCTTCTTCAGCGTTGAGCATGGCGTAGCCAGTCCAGCGCACGATGGCCAGCCACTCGTCGTCGCCATTACGCACGACCGGGCCCAGAGGTTCCTTGGAAATGGTTTCCGGCAGAACCACGTAATCCTTAGGCGAAGCCAGCTTGCTGCGCTGGGCGAACAGCTGGGACTTGTCGGAGGTCAGTACGTCGCAACGACCGGATTCCAGCGACTTGGCGCTTTCATCGGAGGTGTCGAAAGTGATCGGGGTGTACTTCAGGCCGTTGCCGCGGAAGTAGTCGGAAACGTTCAGTTCGGTAGTGGTACCGGCCTGGATGCAGATGGTTGCACCGTCCAGTTCTTTAGCGCTTTTCACGCCCAGCTTGTTGTTTACCAGGAAGCCGATGCCGTCGTAGTAAGTGATGAAGCCTGGGAATTTCAGGCCCATGCCCGCATCACGGGAACTGGTCATGGTGGTGTTGCGCGACAGGATGTCGATTTCGCCGG
This sequence comes from Pseudomonas sp. A-R-19, assembly GCF_019956575.1. NCBI lineage: Bacteria > Pseudomonadati > Pseudomonadota > Gammaproteobacteria > Pseudomonadales > Pseudomonadaceae > Pseudomonas > Pseudomonas sp. A-R-19. The sequence goes on along the minus strand of NZ_JAHBDR010000058.1, from coordinate 50,395 downwards.
ATTGCAGCGCGGTGAAGCGCTCCTTGGCGTTCAACTGGCTGAACTTGACCTTGGTCGCGTCGCCGAAGACAGCGGCCGCTACTGCGCGGCAGTAGTCCGCATCGATACCCACGATCTTGCCGGTGGAATCCGGAACCGAGAAGCCTGGCAGGCCATCGCTGACGCCACACTGCACGAAACCTTTCTTCATCACTGCATCCAGGGTTGCACCCGCCTGGGCAAACCCGCTGACACCGAGTACTGCGGCTGCAGTCACGATAGCCAGGGTGGATTTCAACATCTTCATTCAAACCTCCAGTTTTGCTCTTGTTGTGTCGGAGCGTGAGTCCTGTCGCACCCTTATGAGGCGTAGTTGACCCGAGTTGGCTTGTTTTGGGGTCAACCGACGTAAGACGTTAGCTATGAGTCTAGTAGGAGAAAATCCACATCATGGAAAACTCACTCTCACCAGTCGGCCGAACGGGCTGTAGCCCTTTCACGTTCGCGAAGCCCCGTAGCGGCCTTTGGCGAACATCCATCACCGGATTTTTTTCAATCCCACTAATAACCTTGGCCTGATAGTGTTACCGACAGACGTGGGATTTTTCATACAGACTTCGCCATAGCAAAGCCCGTACCACACCGCTCACCGAAGCGGTTCAGCTGCAGGTCAATAGCAAAACTTGTAACCTTGCGACATCTTCGTAACTGATCAACCTGACGCGCACTCAGCCCTCGCACTCAATGAGAGCGCACGCACAACATTGGAGCAGACATGACCGAGCCCCTGATTCTTGAACCCGTCAAGCCCGCAGACGCCTGCGTTATCTGGCTGCACGGCCTGGGCGCCGATCGCTACGACTTCCTGCCAGTGGCCGAAGCGTTGCAGGAAACATTGCTGACCACCCGCTTCGTTCTCCCTCAGGCCCCCACCTGCGCCGTCACCATCAATGGCGGATATGAGATGCCGAGCTGGTACGACATATTGGCCATGAACCCCGCGCGCGCGATCAACCGCGAGCAACTGGAAGAGTCGTCGGACAGAGTCATCAAATTAATCGACACCCAGCGAGCCCTCGGAATAGACGCCTCGCGTATTTTCCTGGCAGGCTTTTCCCAGGGTGGCGCCGTGGTGTTCCACACCGCGTTTCTGAAATGGCAGGGACCACTCGGTGGCGTAGTTGCCCTTTCTACTTATGCACCGACCTTCAGCGACCAACTGGAACTGTCCGCCAGCCAGCAGCGCACTCCGGTACTGTCGATGCACGGCCAATACGACGATGTCGTGCAAAACTCGATGGGACGCAGCGCCTACGAGCATTTGAAGCAGCGTGGTGTCACCGTGACATGGCAGGAATACCCAATGGGTCACGAAGTGTTACCCGAGGAGATTCGTGATATCGGCGCCTGGCTCTCCGAGCGCCTGCGCTGAACATGAATGTTTAAAAACACCCTTTGATCCATCCCCCTACGCCGCGCCCGATTCTTGCATTACACTGGCCGGCGTACATTCCTTAACCAATTGATGAGATGACCGTGCTCAAAGCACTCAAGAAAATGTTCGGTAAAAGCGAGACTGAGCAACTCGCGCCAGTTCCCAGCGCTGCGTCTCACGCTCCCAGCCACCGCACCGACGGTAATCAGTCTGAACGGGCCGCCCCCGTTGCGGCACCCAAGCATGAGCCGGAGACCGCAAAAGCTGCCCAACCTGCGGCAGTAGCAGCCCCGGAACAACCGCGCAGCGAAACGCCGAAACCCGCCAGGCCGCGCCGCGAACCCAAGCCCAAGGCACCGGTCATCCCATGGAAACTCGAAGACTTCGTCGTCGAGCCCCAGGAAGGCAAAACCCGCTTCCACGATTTCAAACTCGCCCCTGAACTGATGCACGCCATCCAGGACCTGGGCTTCCCGTATTGCACGCCGATCCAGGCCCAGGTGTTGGGCTTCACCCTCGCAGGCAAAGACGCCATCGGCCGCGCCCAGACCGGCACCGGCAAAACCGCTGCGTTCCTGATTTCGATCATCACCCAGTTGCTGCAAACCCCGCCGCCGAAAGAGCGCTACATGGGTGAGCCACGGGCGCTGATCATCGCGCCGACCCGCGAACTGGTGGTGCAGATCGCCAAGGACGCCGCCGACCTGACCAAGTACACCGGCCTCAACGTCATGACGTTCGTCGGCGGCATGGACTTCGACAAGCAACTCAAGCACCTCGAAGCCCGTCACTGCGACATCCTCGTGGCCACGCCAGGCCGCCTGCTGGACTTCAACCAGCGCGGCGACGTGCATCTGGACATGGTCGAAGTGATGGTGCTGGACGAAGCCGACCGCATGCTCGACATGGGCTTCATCCCGCAAGTGCGCCAGATCATTCGCCAGACGCCGCCGAAGTCCGAGCGCCAGACGCTGCTGTTCTCCGCGACCTTCACCGAAGACGTGATGAACCTGGCCAAGCAATGGACCACCGACCCGTCGATCGTCGAGATCGAGTCGCAGAACGTGGCCAACGAAAACGTCGAACAGCACATCTACGCGGTGGCCGGTGCCGACAAATACAAACTGCTCTTCAACCTGGTCAACGACAATGGTTGGGAGCGGGTCATCGTGTTCGCCAACCGCAAGGATGAAGTGCGGCGCATCGAAGAACGCCTGGTGCGCGACGGCATCAACGCCGCGCAACTGTCCGGCGACGTGCCGCAGCACAAGCGCATCAAGACCCTGGAAGGCTTCCGCGAAGGCAAGATTCGCGTGCTGGTCGCCACCGACGTGGCCGGTCGCGGTATCCACATCGACGGCATCAGCCACGTGATCAACTTCACCCTGCCGGAAGTGCCGGACGACTACGTGCACCGCATCGGGCGTACCGGGCGTGCAGGTGCCGACGGTGTATCGATCAGCTTTGCCGGTGAAGACGACTCCTATCAGCTACCGTCCATCGAGGAAAAGCTGGGGCGCAAGATCAGCTGTGAAACGCCACCGACGCATCTGTTGCGGGCCGTTGAACGCAAGCGTCCGCATTAAGCGACGCTGAAAAGACAAGCGCAGCCGGAAACGGACTGCGCTTTTTTTTCGCCCGGCTTTTCAACAGGAGCTTGCTAGAGACAACTAAAAGTCCATAATAGACAAATTAGTTTACTTTCAGCTCCGGAGCCGACCATGTCCAGTACGCCCCAAGTGATCACCCAAGCCCAGGCTCGCGAGTTGCTGGCGCAGGTCGATGTACCGCAGATCCTGCGCAAGATGTTCCGCGACCTGGCCGCGGGGCAAGCCGTACAACCGGCGCAGCAACTGGTGGAGTTTCCACAGGGCGCCGGCGACTTCATCAACTACCTGGGCGTGCTGGCCGAGGATGGCGTGTACGGGATCAAGACTTCGCCGTACATCGTCCGTGAACAGGGACCATTGGTGACGGCGTGGACTTTGCTGATGTCGATGCAAACCGGGCAGCCGCTGTTGCTGTGCGACGCGGGCGAACTGACCACGGCACGCACCGCCGCGACCACCGCCGTAGCGGTCGACGCCCTCGCGCCGCTCACAGCCAATCGCCTGGCCATCATCGGCAGTGGCAAAGTGGCCCAGGCGCACCTCCATTACGTGAGGGGCCTGCGCGACTGGCAGAGCATCAGCCTGTACTCGCCAGGCCTGAGTGAAGATGCCGAAACCGTGAGCCTGCTGAAAAACATCGAACCACGCCTGAACATCCTCGACAGTCGCGAAGCCGCCGTTGAAGACGCCGACGTGATCATGCTCTGCACCTCCTCCCCCGGCCCGGTGATCGACCCGACAAGCCTGAGCAAACCGGCGCTGATCACCTCCATCAGCACCAACGCCCCGCGTGCCCACGAAGTGCCGCCGCAGAGCCTCAACGACATGCAGGTGTTCTGCGACTATCGCCTGACCACCCCGGGCTCGGCCGGTGAAATGCTGATCGCCGCCGAACAACACGGCTGGGACAAGGACGCGATTGTCGGCGACCTGCCCGACCTGATCAGCGAGAAAGTGCAGCGCCCCGCTTACGACCGCCACGTGTTCTTCCGCTCCATCGGCCTGGGCCTGGAAGACATTGCGCTGGCCAATGCGATCCATCGCCTATCTCACTAACGCCACACCCCTGTAGGAGCTGGCTTGCCAGCGATACAGACGCCGCGGTCCATCTGATAAACCGCGGTGATGCTATCGCCAGCAAGCCGGCTCCTACAGGGACTACCCATTTATGCCCTTTCAGGAGACATTCATGAGCCAGGCAGACTTCATCATCATCGGCGGCGGGATTGCCGGCGCTTCCACAGGTTTCTGGCTGTCGCAGCATGGCCGCGTGATTGTACTCGAACGCGAATCCCATCCCGCCTATCACTCCACCGGTCGGTCGGCGGCGTTGTACACCGCCGCCTACGGCACCCCGCAAGTGCGGGCATTGACCCTGGCCAGCCGCGACTTTTTCGACAACCCGCCCGTTGGCTTCTGCGAACACCCGCTGCTGACCCCGCGCGGCGAGATGACCGTGGATCTCACTGGCGATCCGGATGAACTGAACAGGCAATACCAGAGCGCAAAAACCACCGTGCCAGAGATGCAATTGCTCAACGCAGATGAGGCCTGCGCATTGGTACCCGTCCTGCGCCGGGAAAAAGTCCACGGCGCCATCTACGACCCAAGCGCCAGCGACATCGACACCGATGCCCTGCACCAAGGCTACCTGCGCGGCATCCGCCGCAACCAGGGTGTAGTGCATACCGACAGCGAGGTCGTCAGCCTGAGCCGCGATGATCAAGGTACATGGCTCGTCCAGACCGGCAGCCAGACCTTCAGCGCACCGATCATCATCAACGCCGCGGGCGCCTGGGCCGACAAGATCGGTGAATTGGCCGGCGCGCAGCCTCTGGGCCTGCAACCCAAACGCCGTGCCGCGTTCATCTTCGCCGGACCAGAGGGCGTGGACATCCACCATTGGCCGATGCTGGTCAGCCTCGACGAATCCTTCTACATGAAACCCGACGCCGGCATGTTCCTCGGTTCGCCGGCCAACGCCGACCCGGTGGAACCCCACGACGTGCAACCCGAAGAGCTGGACATTGCCATGGGCATCTACCAGATCGAAGAAGCCACGACCCTGACCATTCGCCGCCCGACCCGCACCTGGGCCGGCTTGCGCAGCTTCGTCAGCGATGGCGACCTGCTGTCCGGTTTCGATCCACAGGTGCCGGGCCTGTTCTGGGTCGCGGCACAGGGCGGTTATGGCATCCAGACCTCGCCGGCCATGGGCCAGGCCAGCGCCGCGCTGGTACGCGGTGCGGCGTTGCCCGAGACGCTCGGCCGTTTCGGCCTGAGTGCCGAAATGCTCTCCCCTGCCCGCCTCGGCTGATCCAGATCCTCAGGTGACGCGCCCACACGATTACGGCACACTTTCAGCGCCCCTTTGATGGGGCGCTGACGCTGCCTGGAGTTCCACCGTATGAACGCCCCCGAAAAAGACCCGGCCCTGAACGACACGTCCCTGGATAACTTCCACGCGATCGCCGACGCCATCGCCACGTTGTTCTTTCCCCACGCCGAAGTGGTGCTGCATGACCTGCGCACGCAAAAGGTCGACTACATCGCCAACAACCTGTCCAAGCGCGAAATCGGCGACGACTCGGCGCTGGAAGACATGCTCAGCGAGGATGCCAGCGAACGAAATATCGGGCCGTACGAAAAGCTCAATTGGGATGGTCAGAAAATTCGCAGCCTCAGCACCGTTTTGCGCGACAGCGAGGGGCATCCGCTGGCGGTGCTGTGCATCAACCTGAATATTTCGTTGTTCGAGAATGCCAAGGCCGCCCTGGACCTGTTCCTGTCGCCGACCAAACTGATCCCGCAACCGGACGCCCTGTTCCGCGATGACTGGCAGGAGCGGATCAACACCTTCCTCCACGCCTGGCTGCGCGAGCGCCAGTTGAGCCTGAATCTGCTGACCCGCGACCACAAGCGTGAACTGGTGCTGGCGTTGCACGCCGAAGGCGCGTTCAAGGGCAAAAGCGCATCGAACTACGTGGCCAATGTGCTGAACATGGGCCGGGCGACGGTGTACAAGCATTTGAAGGAATTGAAGGGCTAGGCACTGAGATTTGTATTGCTTGATCTGGCCTCTTCGCGAGCAAGCCCGCTCCCACACTGGATCTTCGTCTTATGGAGATCAAATGTGGGAGCGGGCTTGCTCGCGAAAGCGGACTGTCAGTCGCCGTAAATATCTGACTTGAAGTACTTCTCGGAAATCTTCTGGTACTCGCCACTGCTGCGAATGCCATCAATGGCCGTGTTCAGCTCGCTGACCAACTCGGTATTGCCCTTGCGCACGGCAATCCCGGCACCTTCCCCCACATACTTCGGATCTTTCAACTCCGGCCCGACAAAGGCATAACCCTGGCCACGCGGCATCGACAAGAAGTCATTGAGCGGAATGGTGTCGGCAAAAATCGCGTCGAGGCGACCGGCCGCCAGGTCCATGTAGATTTCTTCGTTGTTGCTGTAGCGCTTGACGTTGATGCCCTTGGGCTCGAACACCTCGGAGGCGTAACGGTCGGTGGTGGTGGCGCGCTGCACGCCGACGGTCTTGCCCTTGAGGCTGGCGTACTGGTCATCCACCACCGCGCCGTCCTTCATCACCAGGCGCGACGAGGTGAAATAGTACTTGTGGGTGAAGTCCACCGACTTCTTGCGGTCTTCGTTGATGGTCATGGACGACAGCGCCATGTCGATTTTCTTCACCTTCAGGGAAGGAATCAGACCATCGAACTCGCCTTCGACCCACACACACTTGACCTTCATCTGCGCGCACAGGGCATTGCCGATGTCATAGTCGAAACCGACGATCTCGCCTTTGTCGGTTTTCGAGGCGAACGGTGGGTAAGCGGCTTCAATGCCGATGCGCAGGGTTTTCTCGGCGGCAAACACAGAACTGCACGCCAACAGGCTCAGGGCCAGACCGGTAATGAGGGGGAACTTCTTCATGTTCGTTTCTCGCGGGTTGTTGTTGGTTTGGCAAGACAGAAGAAAAAGCTGAAACGGGGCGGGAACCTTTTTTGTACTTATAATTCCATACTGGACTTTTATGTATGAATCGTCAATGAGGCAAATGCAGCCCGTGCCGGTTGATGGTCGGGTGGTGGATCTGCAAGGTATTGGCTGAATTAGATGGCCTCTTCGCGAGCAAGCCCGCTCCCACAGGGTTCTGTGTCGTACACAAAACCCTGTGGGAGCGGGCTTGCTCGCGAAGGCTGACTTCAGAACGCCGCAGAAACTACTGCTTCCAGCGATCCGCCGCCGCATGATCACTATCACGCCCCTCGACCCAACGCGGTCCGTCGCTGGTGTTTTCTTTCTTCCAGAACGGTGCACGGGTTTTCAGGTAATCCATGACAAAGGCGCAGGCGTCGAACGCCGCCTGCCGATGGGCGCTGGCCGCTCCGACGAAGACAATCGGCTCGCCCGGTTCCAGGGCGCCGATGCGGTGCAGCACTTCCAGCTTGAGCAGCGGCCAGCGCTGCCCGGCCTCGGTGGCGATCTTGCCGAGGGCCTTTTCAGTCATGCCGGGATAGTGCTCGAGGAACATCCCGGCGACGTCCAGGCCGTCATTGAAGTCGCGCACGTAGCCGACAAAACTCACCACCGCACCCACGCCGACATTGGCATCGTGCATGGCATTGACTTCGGCACCCGGGTCGAACGCCGTGGACTGCACGCGAATGGCCATGGTTCAGCCTCCGGTCACGGTCGGAAAGAACGCCACTTCATCGCCCTCGCTGACCGGCTCGTCGAGCTGGCACAGGTCTTCGTTGCGGGCGCACATCAGGTTTGGCTCGCTCAACACCTCGGCACCGTCTCGCTGGGCCAACAGCGCGCGGACGTCGTCGACGGTGGCGAAGTTGCCTTCTACTTTCACCGAGTCCAGACCCAGCGCTTCACGATAACGGGCGAAAAACTTCACGGTCACGTTCATGGCTGCTCCGCCTGGAAATGACCGCTCTTGCCGCCGACCTTCTCCAGCAGGCGCACGCTTTCGATGGTCATGCCGCGATCGACGGCCTTGCACATGTCATAGATCGTCAGCGCAGCGACGCTGGCGGCGGTCAGGGCCTCCATCTCGACGCCGGTCTGCCCGGACAGCTTGCAGCGGGCCACGATGCGCACCGAATCGTCGCCTTCAGCACTGAGCTCGACCTTGACACCGGTCAGCATCAGCGGATGGCACAGGGGAATCAGATCGCTGGTTTTCTTCGCCGCCTGGATGCCGGCAATGCGCGCCACGGCAAACACATCACCCTTGGGGTGGCCGCCGCTGACGATCATCTTCAGGGTTTCGGGCAGCATGCGCACCAGCGCTTGAGCGGTCGCCTCACGGAACGTCACGGCTTTTTCAGTGACGTCGACCATGTTGGCGCGACCTTGGGAATCGAGATGAGTCAGCACGGGATTACTCCTGATCAGGAATCCCGATTGTAAACCTGCGGGTCAATTTTCCGCACCTTAGATTGCATGAACAACCTGGAACCAATGTGGGAGCGGGCTTGCTCGCGAAGAGGGAGTGTCAGCCACCCTCAATGTTGCCTGACACAACGCTTTCGCGAGCAAGCCCGCTCCCACAAGGGAATTTTGTCCGGCATAAAAAACCGGGCGACCTCACTGCCGCCCGGTTCCGGTGGACAGTTACAAATGCGTTTCGGCGTATTCGGCCAGGATCGAGCGTGGCACCCCTTGCAGGGTGATGTGCACCCCGTTCGGGAAGTCCTTGAAGCGTTCAGTGAGGTAGGTCAGCCCGGAGCTGGTCGCGGACAGGTAAGGGGTGTCGATCTGCGCCAGGTTGCCCAGGCACACCACTTTGGAACCGGCGCCGGCACGGGTGATGATGGTTTTCATCTGGTGCGGCGTGAGGTTCTGGCATTCGTCGATCAAAATCAGGCTCTGCTGGAAGCTGCGGCCCCGGATGTAGTTGAGGGATTTGAACTGCAACGGCACTTTGCTGAGGATGTAGTCGACGCTGCCATGGGTGCTTTCGTCATCCATGTGCAAGGCTTCGAGGTTGTCGGTGATGGCGCCCAGCCACGGCTCCATTTTTTCCGCCTCGGTGCCGGGCAGGAAGCCGATTTCCTGGTCCAGGCCCTGCACGCTGCGGGTGGCGATGATGCGGCGATAACGTTTGCTGACCATGGTCTGCTCGATCGCAGCGGCCAGCGCCAGGATGGTTTTACCGGAACCTGCAGCACCGGACAGGTTGACCAGGTGGATATCCGGATCGAGCAACGCGTACAGCGCCAGGCTCTGATAGATATCACGCGGCTTGAGGCCCCAGGCTTCCTGGTGCAACAGCGGTTCCTGGTGCAGGTCGAGGATCAGCAAGCGGTCCTCTTCGATCTCCTTGATCCAGCCGACAAAGCCCTGTTCATCAATGATGAATTCGTTGATGTGCACCGCCGGCAGGTTGTCGATCAATTGCACCTGATGCCAGGTGCGGCCGTGGTCCTGACGGGTTTCGACCTTGCTTACGCGGTCCCAGAATGAGCCGGTCATGTTGTGGTAGCCATTGGGCAGCAAGGACACGTCGTCGACCAGTTGGTCGGTGCTGTAGTCCTCGGCCGCAATCCCGCAGGCGCGCGCCTTGAGGCGCATGTTGATGTCTTTGGTGACCAGCACCACGGGCTTCTTCGGGTCGCGGGTGTGCAGGTCGATCAGTTGATTGATGATTTTGTTGTCGTTCAGGTGCTCGGGCAGAATCAGGTTCGGCTCGGCGTGTTTGCTCATCAGAATTGACAGCAAACCCTTGGGTCCGCTTTTGCCACGCTGGATCGGCACACCCTGCTCGACGTCCTCGGGTGAGGCATCGCCCAAGGTCTTGTCGATCAGGCGGATGGCCTGGCGGCATTCGGCGGCAACGCTGTGATGCCCGCTCTTGAGCTTGTCGAGCTCTTCAAGCACGGTCATCGGGATCGCGACGTGGTGTTCTTCGAAGTTAAGCAGCGCGTTTGGATCGTGAATCAATACGTTGGTATCGAGTACATAAAGGATTGGCTGGTTGGAAGAAGAGCTACGTCCGTGATCATCCATACTCGGTCACCTTTGTGGGAGCCATTCGACGCAATACCTTGGCGGTGCTGCGCCTCGAAGTGACTGCCGAATACACCTGCGGGGACTCAAGTGTTCTGCCTACATGCGGGGTCTTGGAAGACGCCACCTGTGTTGCAGGTTTCGGCGGTCTGTCTTCGTAATACTCCAAAACGTGTGACAAAAAAAATACTTTGACGCTTTTTTGAAGTTTATTTTTCAGATTGACCAATAGCACTTGGCGGACTGCCATCACCCGTTTAAAGTCGGAAGTCCACCTGCAACGAATCCCCTGCCAAAATCGGCAAAAACCCAATGTTTACGGGGTTTTGTCGTTTCAGCGAAACGCGTCCTGGCAATCCTCCCAACCGATGCCGGCCGGCGCCGTTTGCGTGACCAGCCACGGCAACGCCGTTTTCACCCCATCCTGCTTCACATTGAAATTGATCACCCCATGCCGCCACAGCAGCATCAAGGTCAGCACCCGTTGCGCACTCTGGTTGCCCTTGAGTTTGCCGGCGCCATCCTGGGCATCGATGTCCCACAAGGCTACCTGCAAGCCCTGAGTCTTGAAGAAGCTTTCGGCATCGGAACGGCGCTGGCCATCCGGCGGGCGGAACAGCGGCACGTAGTTCTCCGGCAGCTTGCTTTTGACCAGTTCGGCGCTGCGGCGCACCGAATCCTGCCAGCCCTGCCAATAGCTGTGGGAGCGGAATTCCCAGCCTTGCACACCGATGCACTGGGTCGAGTAGGTCGCTTGCAGGTCGCTCACCGAATGCTCGGCCAAACGGGTCTGGATGTCCTTGCCAAGGACGAAGAACGTTGCGCTCATGTTCGACTTGCGCAGGTACTCGGTGACCCAGGCGGTATTGTCCGGCGCGGCGTTGGCGGCACTGTCGAAAGTCAGCAGAAACAGCCGGTCATGCATCTCGTCGCCGCTGCGCTCATAGTCACCGAAACGATCGACTTCGCTGCTGGTTTGCGGGAACAGCGCGGCCTTGCGTAACTGCTCGTCCAGGTATTGGCTGTGAAACACACGGCTCGGCTCGGCCCACTTGATGTAGTAGCTGTCTGCACTGACCTGGAACTTGCCAGCCTGTTCACGCAGGGTGGGCATATCTTCGACCAGAAAACAGAAGGAGGCATCCTGGTCGCAGCTCTGTTGGGCGAAGTTGTAGTTGGCCAGCAGCCGTTGCCACATGCGCTGGCGAACCCGGTTGACCGACTCCAGATTGATCGTGCGCAGGCCCAGGCGCTGGGCCAGGGCGGGTTCATCCAGCGATTCGCTGGCCAACAGGACACTGGAAAACATCAGGATCTCGGCCCTCGACGCCACGTCGAACAGCGTCGGGTTGCCGAGTTTTTCCGGCCAGGTGCCGCGATCAAGCGTCGCCACATCGCCCGGTGCCGCGATGGTGCCGAAGCTCAGTAGCCAGACCGAAATGAGAAAAGCGATACGCAATGGGATGTCTCCATAACAAAACCCGCGCGGCACTATAGCTGATAGCTTCACGCCAAACTCCTGTGGCGAGGGGGCTTGCCCCCGCTGGGTTGCGAAGCGACCCTAAATCCGGCAATGACGTTCCTTCAGCTAAAACACTGGAAGAGGTTTTGCGACCGCTCCGCGGCCGAACGGGGGCAAGCCCCCTCGCCACAAAAGCCCGCCCATCAAAAACCGCATGCCACCGGCCATCACCTATGGACGCGATAGCTGGAGTCAACGAAGACAACCCCCTAGAATCGCCGCCACGATTAAAGGAGACGACTTCATGCTGATGGTGATTTCACCCGCCAAGACCCTCGACTACGAAACACCGCCGGCGACCCAGCGCTTCACCCAGCCGCAGTACCTCGACCACTCCCAGGAGTTGATCCTGCAATTGCGCGAGCTGACGCCCGCGCAAATCAGCGAGTTGATGCACGTTTCCGACAAGATCGGCGGGCTCAACGCCGCGCGTTTCGGCAGCTGGACACCCGCCTTCACCCCGGAAAACGCCAAGCAGGCACTGCTGGCCTTCAAGGGCGATGTGTACACCGGCATGAATGCGCAAACCCTCAGCGAAGCCGATTTCGATTACGCCCAAAAACACCTGCGCATGCTCTCGGGCCTGTATGGCCTGCTGCGCCCGCTGGACCTGATGCAACCCTATCGCCTGGAGATGGGCACCAAGCTGGCCAACGCCCGGGGCAAGGATTTGTATGCCTTCTGGGGCACACGCATCAGCGAATGGCTGAACGAAGCCCTGGTCGATCAGGGCGATGACGTGCTGCTCAACCTGGCGTCCAACGAGTATTTCTCGGCGGTCAAACGCAACGCCTTGAACGCGCGCATCATCAATACCGAATTCAAGGACCTGAAGAACGGCCAGTACAAGATCATCAGCTTCTACGCGAAAAAGGCCCGCGGCTTGATGAGCCGCTTCGTCATCGAGGAACGCATCAACGATCCGGCGACCCTCAAGCAATTCGACGTTCAAGGCTATCGCTACAGCGCCGAGCAGTCTAAACCGGACAATCTGGTGTTCCTGCGCGATCACGCACCAGAGTGATGCATCTGGTCGGCGCACGACCTCCACAACCTTCGTGCGCCGACCCTGGACTCACTTCAGTCTTCCCCCGCCTTTTCGCCATTTTTATGGCGCCATAAAAACACCACCCGGTTTTCTAACTTTAGTTTCACTCGACTTCAATCTTTTTTTTGCGTAGTGGCACTGATTTTTTTTAACAGTGGTGGCAAAAAACTATCCTCCCCAATTATCCGCCTATATATAAAGGGCGAAACGGCAAGTGCTATCAGTTTGAGAGCAGTGCCATCTTTCTCAATATTTCAAAAAATTTCAGATTTCGCGATGGATGGACTGGAACTATGTCCAAACGCGCCGTTCATACCACCGGTAACGATTCTCGCCGAGCGTGTACGAGATAACTTACGCAGATAAGCGATTCATGTAGCCAAGTTGTAATAATAACTTGCGCTGATTAATCACTGATTTGGACAACAGCAAGCGGACAGGAGATAACGCGGTATGACTATCCCCTACAAGGCCACGGCAGCGCCCTTATAAACGTGCTCACCCGAGCACCAAACCGCTTGATCCACGGGCTTTCGGCCTGACATCAGGCGTGTAATACCTTTGCGCCAGCATCCCCTGAAAGGAGGATCGGCTGCATAACAGGGCAAATTATAATTATAAGGCCTAGTTGCGCACCCCTTGAGTGCACTTATTTAGACACTCGTAATTCATATGCCAGCACACGGCATTGTTGCGCCTGCAAGGCGCACTTTCGAGTGCATTAAAACACGCTGAACACCATTAACTCCGGCCATCTAATGGCTTGATCAATACAGAGGTAATTGCGATGCGCATCAGCATTTTTGGTTTGGGTTACGTCGGCGCAGTCTGTGCCGGTTGCCTGTCTGCACGGGGTCATGACGTCGTTGGCGTCGATGTGGCCAAAGACAAGATCGATATGATCAATGCCGGCAAATCGCCGATCGTTGAACCGGGCCTTGGCGAACTTCTGGCCCAGGGCATCCAGACCGGTCGTCTGCGCGGCACCACCAACTTCGCCGAGGCGATTCGCGACACCGACCTGTCGATGATCTGCGTGGGCACACCGAGCAAGAAGAACGGCGACCTGGAGCTGAACTACATCGAGGCCGTGTGCCGCGAAATCGGTTTTGTCCTGCGTGACAAGACTACCCGCCACACCATCGTCGTACGCAGCACCGTACTGCCGGGCACCGTGGCCAACGTGGTCATCCCGATTCTCGAAGACTGCTCCGGCAAGAAGGCCGGTGTTGATTTCGGCGTAGCCGTGAACCCTGAGTTCCTGCGCGAAAGCACCGCCATCGCCGACTACGACCAGCCGCCAATGACCGTCATCGGCGAGTTCGACAAAGCGTCCGGCGACGTTCTGCAATCGCTGTACGAAGAGCTCGACGCTCCGATCATCCGCAAGGACATCGCGGTCGCCGAGATGATCAAGTACACCTGCAACGTGTGGCACGCCACCAAGGTCACCTTCGCCAACGAAATCGGCAACATCGCCAAGGCGGTCGGCGTCGACGGTCGCGAAGTGATGGACGTGGTCTGCCAGGACAAGACCCTCAACCTGTCCCAGTACTACATGCGCCCGGGCTTCGCCTTCGGCGGCTCGTGCCTGCCAAAAGACGTGCGTGCCCTGACCTACCGCGCCGGTTCCCTGGACGTGGAAGCGCCGTTGCTCAACTCGCTGATGCGCAGTAACGAATCCCAGGTGCAGAACGCTTTCGACATCGTTTCCAGCCACGACAAACGCAAAGTCGCCCTGCTGGGCCTGAGCTTCAAGGCCGGCACCGACGACCTGCGCGAAAGCCCGCTGGTTGACCTCGCGGAAATGCTGATCGGCAAGGGCTACGACCTGAGCATCTACGACAGCAACGTCGAGTACGCCCGCGTTCACGGCGCGAACAAGGACTACATCGAGTCGAAGATCCCTCACGTCTCGTCGCTGCTTAACGCTGACTTCGACGATGTGATCAACAACTCCGACGTGATCATCCTAGGCAACCGCGACGAAAAATTCCGCGCCTTGGCGCAGAACGTTCCGCACGGCAAGCAGGTGATCGACTTGGTCGGCTTCATGTCCAAAGCCACCAGCGTGGCTGGCCGGACTGAAGGCATCTGCTGGTAAGCCCCCTGTAGGAGCGAGCTTGCTCGCGATGCACCTGAGAACACCGCTGGGTATCAGATACCCAGCGTCATCGTTGGCGACCATCGCGAGCAAGCTCGCTCCTACAGGTTTGTACGCCTGCGTTAACCCGAGATCTAGACGGATGCAGATTATGCACAGGCTAAAACACGGCCTACTCCAGGCCGCCGGTTGGCTGTTCTACCTGACGTTACTGATGGGCCTCGCCATGGCGTTGCCTGTGTCCACGTTCGACTCCGAGTCGAAAGACTTCATTTTCCTGATTGGCGCCGTGGGTATCTGGCGCTACTCGATGGGTGCCACACACTTTGTGCGCGGCATGATTTTTCTCTACATCGTCTACCCGCACCTGCGGCGCAAAGTGCGCAAGCTGGGCAAGGCGGCTGACCCGTCCCACGTGTTCCTGATGGTCACCAGCTTTCGTATCGACGCGCTGACCACCGCACAGGTCTACAGCTCGGTGATCCGCGAGGCCATCGACTGCGGCCTGCCGACCACCGTGGTCTGCTCCATCGTGGAAATGTCCGATGAGCTGCTGGTCAAGAGCCTGTGGAACCGGATGAATCCGCCGTCCCGGGTCAAGCTCGACTTCGTGCGCATTCCCGGCACGGGCAAACGCGATGGCCTGGCCTATGGCTTCCGCGCCATCTCCCGGCACCTGCCGGATGATCGCGCCGTGGTTGCGGTGATCGATGGCGACACCGTGCTCGGCGAAGGCACGGTGCGCAAGACCGTGCCGTGGTTCCAGCTGTTCGGCAACGTCGGCGGCCTGACCACCAACGAGTTCTGCGAAGTGCGCGGCGGCTACATCATGAGCGAATGGCACAAGCTGCGTTTCGCCCAGCGTCACATCAACATGTGCTCGATGGCCCTGTCCAAGCGCGTGCTGACCATGACCGGGCGCATGTCGGTGTTCCGTGCCACCGTGGTCACCAACCCGGAATTCATCGCCGACGTGGAAAGCGACTCGCTGCAACACTGGCGCCTGGGTCGCTTCAAGTTCCTTACCGGCGACGACAAGTCGAGCTGGTTCAGCCTGATGCGCCTGGGCTACGACACGTTCTACGTGCCCGACGCGGCGATCAACACCGTTGAACACCCGCCGGAAAAGAGCTTCATCAAGGCCAGTCGCAAGCTGATGTTCCGCTGGTACGGCAACAACCTGCGGCAGAACTCCCGCGCCCTGGGCCTGGGGATCAAACGCCTCGGCGTGTTCACTTCGGTGGTGCTGTTCGACCAGCGTGTGTCGATGTGGACCTCGCTGCTGGGCCTGACCGTGGCACTGATCGCCAGCTTCAAGTACGGCACCGCGTTCATCCTGGTTTACCTGCTGTGGATCGGCATCACCCGCTTCATCCTGACCTTGTTGTTGTCGTGCTCCGGACACCGGATCGGCCCGGCCTACCCGGCGATTCTCTATTACAACCAGATCGTCGGCGCGCTGGTGAAGATCTACGTGTTCTTCCGCCTCGACCAACAGTCCTGGACTCGCCAGCCCACCTCTCTGACCCGTGATCTCGCCAGCTTTCAACGTTGGTTCAACACCTGGTCGTCTCGGACCATGACCTTCTCTGCCGGCAGCATTTTTGTCGCCGTGCTGCTGTTGATGGTCTGACCTGACTCGCCTGAATTAACTAGGAAAACGCCCTTATGAATACCGCCGTCAACGCCAACGTAGTGCATGAATCCGAAGCCCAGCGCCAACACGCCCGCGTGAAAATCCCGGCCAAGCTGCGTTTCTTCGGCCCCGACCGGACACCGGTCGAAGCCCGGGTGATCGACCTGTCCGCCGGCGGCCTGGCGTTCAACGCCGGTCAGTTGCCGCTGAAGATCGGTGACGTGTACAAGGCTCGTCTGCAATTCGTCATCGACAACCTCGGCCTGGCCATGGACGTCGAGTTGCAGGTCCGCTCCTTCGACCGCGAGACCGGACGCGCTGGCTGCCAGTTCCAGAACCTGGAACCACGGGACATCTCGACCCTGCGCCACCTGATCACTTCGCACCTGGCCGGTGACATCGTCAGCGTGGGTGAAATGCTGGCGACCCTGCAGCGCGACAACTTCACCAAGGCGCGCAAGGTCAAGGACGGCGGCCACGGCATGTCCGCGTTCGGTCGCATGAAGGCCGTGACCTTCAGCCTGGGTGTCTTCGTTGTCGGCCTGGCTGCATTCGGCTTTGTTTTCAAATCCGTTTACGGCATGTACTTCGTCAGCCACGCCCAGGCCGGTCTGGTCAGCGTGCCGGGCGTGAACATCACCATGCCCCGCGACGGCACCGTGCAAAGCCTGGTGAAAACCGACGGCGTGGCCGCCAAAGGCGCACCGCTGGCGACCTTCAGCACCAGCATGCTCGATGTGCTCAAGGGCCATCTGGACGAAGACCAGCTGCAACCGGCCAAGGTTGAAGAACTGTTCGGCAAGCAGATGACCGGCACCCTGACCTCGCCTTGCGACTGCACCGTGGCCCAGCAAATGGTCGCCAACGGTCAGTACGCCAGCAAGGGCGACGTGATCTTCCAACTGGTGCCACGCAACAGCGAAGCCAACGTTGAAGCGCGCTTCTCCTATCGCCAGTTCGGCGACGTACGCCCAGGCACTTCGGTGCGCTTCCAGATCGCCGGCGAAGACCAGAGCCGCACCGGCAAGATCGTCAGCAGCACCAGCCTGAAAAGCGCCGACCTGTCCTCCGACATCCGCGTGCTGATCCAGCCGGACGAAAC
Organism: Pseudomonas sp. A-R-19; assembly: GCF_019956575.1. Lineage (NCBI taxonomy): Bacteria > Pseudomonadati > Pseudomonadota > Gammaproteobacteria > Pseudomonadales > Pseudomonadaceae > Pseudomonas > Pseudomonas sp. A-R-19. The sequence goes on along the minus strand of NZ_JAHBDR010000058.1, from coordinate 32,927 downwards.
CCTGGACAGCTCCCTCGCCGGCCGCCCGGTGGAAGTGAGCAGCGACCGTGGCCCGAACCTGAACTGGCTGATCGACAAAGCCATGGCTGTCGGTCTTTAAGTCGAGGACATGCCTGTGACTACTCCAAATTTTCTGAACACACCACACCCCCTGTGGGAGCGGGCTTGCTCGCGAATGCGGTTGAACATTCAGAATAAATGCTTGCTGACACACCGCTTTCGCGAGCAAGCCCGCTCCCACATGGGGTCTCTGTGTGCAGTGGCATTGGCGGTAAGCCTGGCCGGTTGCGCCGGCCTGCCCGACCAGCGCCTGGCCAACGAAGCGCTCAAGCGTGGCGACACCGCCACCGCTGCGGCGAACTACCGGCAACTGGCAGACCTGGGCTACAGCGAAGCCCAGGTCGGTCTGGCTGACATCCAGGTCGACAGCCGTGACCCGGCGCAGATGAAACAGGCCGAGGCGACCTACCGCGCCGCGGCCAGCGTTTCGCCGCGCGCCCAGGCACGCCTCGGTCGCTTGCTGGTGGCCAAGCCCGGCTCCACCGAAGCCGAGCAGCACGAAGCAGAAACCCTGTTGAAAAAAGCCGCCGCCGCGGGCGAAGGCAACACGCTGATCCCGCTGGCGATGCTGTACCTGCAATACCCGCACAGCTTCCCGAACGTGAATGCGCAGCAACAGATCAGCCAATGGCGTGCCGAGAACAAACCGGAAGCCGGCCTGGCACAAGTGCTGCTCTACCGTACCCAGGGCACCTACGACCAGCACCTGGATGACGTGGAAAAAATCTGCAAGGCCGCGCTCAACACCAGCGACATCTGCTACGTCGAACTGGCCACGGTCTATCAGAAACAGGCCAAGCCAGAGCAACAGGCCGAGCTGATCAAGCAGATGCAAGCAGCTCACGCTCGCGGCAGCGTGTCGGCACAACGTGTGGACAGCGTCGCCCGCGTGCTCGCCGACTCGTCCCTGGGCAAGACCGACGAGAAAACCGCGCAGTCACTGCTCGAACCGATCGCACCGGGCTATCCAGCCTCGTGGGTCAGCCTCGCGCAACTGCTCTACGACTTCCCCGAACTGGGTGACGTCGACCAGATGATGAAGTACCTGGACAACGGCCGCGCCGCCGACCAGCCCCGCGCCGAACTGTTGCTGGGCAAACTCTACTTCGAAGGCAAGCTGGTACCGGCCGACGCCAAGGTCGCCGAGGAGCATTTCCAGAAAGCCGTCGGTCGCGAAGTCGCTGCCGATTACTACCTCGGCCAGATCTATCGCCGTGGCTACCTGGGCAAGGTCTATCCGCAGAAGGCCCTCGACCATCTGTTGACCGCTGCGCGCAACGGCCAGAACAGCGCCGACTTCGCCATCGCCCAGCTGTTTTCCCAAGGCAAGGGCACCAAGCCTGATCCGCTGAATGCCTACGTCTTCAGCCAATTGGCCCTGGCCCAGAACACTCCGCAAGCCACCGAGCTCGCGCAAACCATCCAAACGCAACTGCCGCCCGAGCGGTTGGCCGAAGCCCAACGCCTGTTGAAACAAGAACAGGCCGTGCGCGGAGCCCTGAGCCCGAACACGCCGGAGCTGAATGCCCTGCAAGAAGAAGCCAGCGAGGAATCGAAATGAAGTTGAATCCATTCATGAAGGCCGGCATCGGCCTGACATTCGCGCTGATCTGGTCTTGCCCGACGCTTGCTGCGATGACTGAAGAAACCAAGAACTTCGGCCTGGACGTGAAAATCACCGGCCAATCCGAAGACGACCGCGATCTCGGCACCGCGCCCGGTGGCGACGTCAACGGCGTCGGCCTGGACCTGCGTCCGTGGGTCTACGGCGAAAGCGGCGCGTGGAGCGCCTACGCCATGGGTCAGGCGGTGACGTCCACCGACATCATCGAGACCGACACCCTGCAACAATCCGACGGCGCCGAGAACACCGACAACGGTGATCGCGAAACCAAGAAAAACTACCTGGCCATGCGTGAGTTCTGGGTCGGCTACAGCGGCTTCACGCCTTACCCTGGCGAGGTCCTGAAGCTCGGTCGCCAGCGCCTGCGCAACGACGACGGCCAGTGGCGCGACACCAACATCGAAGCCCTGAACTGGACCTTCGACACCACCCTGCTGCGCGCCAACGTCGGTATCGCCGAACGCTTCAGCGAATACCGTACCGACCTCAAGGAGCTGTCGCCACAAGACAAGGATCGCCTGCACGCCTACGCCGATGCCGCGTACCAGTGGACCCCGGGCAACTGGGTCGGCATTCGCGGTCATCACACCCATGACAACGGCAAGCTCGACTACCCGGAGCCGGGTGTGCCGACCGATTCGCTGGACAAGAAACAGAACGGCGACATCAGCTGGCTCGGCCTGACCGCCGACAGCGACGCCTATAACTGGCGCAATACCAACACCGTCAACTACTGGGGCAGCATCACCGGCATGAGCGGCGACATCGACAAGGTCAACCCGCTGAACGCCGATGGCACGTCGCCAACCGAAGCCAAGCGCGGTGAAGACCTCAACGGCTGGGCCACCGATGTCGGCGTGCGTTTGCGCCTCGATCCGCAATGGCAAGTCGGTGCCGCCTATGCTCGCGCCAGCGCCGAGTACGAACAGAACGGCCTGGAAAGCAACCGCTCGAACTACACCGGCACCCGCTCGCGAGTGCACCGTTTCGGCGAAGCCTTCCGTGGCGAAATGAACAACATGCAGACCGCCACCCTGTTCGGTTCGTGGATGCTCAACGACGAATACGACGCCAGCCTGATCTACCACAAATTCTGGCGTGTCGACGGCAACAAGCCGGTCGGCAGCAACGGCATCAACGCCGTCGAGAACAACACCGACGACGTCACCGGCGCGATCCTCTCCAGCACTTCGCTGCCGCTGAACGATGGCGAGAAAGACCTCGGTCAGGAAATGGACCTGGTGGTCACCAAGTACTTCAAGCAAGGCTTGTTGCCCGCTTCGATGAGCCAGGCAATCGATGAGCCTTCGGCCCTGGTGCGCTTCCGTGGCGGCGTGTTCAAGCCAGGCGATGCGTACGGCAAGGAAGTCGATTCGTACATGCACCGCGCGTTCATCGACGTGATCTGGCGCTTCTGATGCACATTGCGAAGGGAGTCTCCCAGATGAATCATCCAGCCCGAAAAGGCTCGATCAGCCTGTTGGCCGGCGCGATGCTGCTGGCCAGCGCGACTGCCTTCGCCAATGTGGAGCCGGCGAAGCCTGCGACCGTGGCCAAGGAACTGCAACAGGCCAAGACCTACACCGTCAGCAGCGCACCAACCGCGCCGCTGGAACTGGCCACGCCGAAACTGCCGGACGTTTCCGGCTACACCGCCGAAGCCATCGCCGCGAAAATCGTGCGCAGCAAACCGGGCAAGATCAGCCTGCGCCGGATGATGCAGGAAGACGCCCTGAAGGACTTCATCGGTGGCGACAACAAGATGGCCGAGTGGGTGGTGCGTCAGCACGGTATCCCGCAGGCGATCTTCGTCGACGACGGCTACATGAACCTCAAGGACCTGGCGAAAAAGGTTCCCAAGCAGTACTTCAGCGAAACCTCGCCGGGGGTGTTCCTTTCCCGGTTGCCGATCGTGGTCGGTCGTCACGGCATCCTCGAAATCGACAAGCAGACCCAGGAACTGCGCCTGTCCCAGGAGGGCGGTGCGTTCCTGGTCAACGACGGCCAGCTGTTCGTGCGTGACACCAAAATCACCGGCTGGCGCGAGAAGGACAACGGCCCGGCGACGTTCAATTCGCCCAAGGAATTCCGTCCGTTCCTGCTGTCCTGGGGCGGCACCGAGACCTACATCGCCAACAGCAAGATCGCCAGTTTCGGCTACGCCAACAGTAAGTCCTATGGCGTGAGTATTTCCCAGTACACGCCGAACATGGCCAAGGTGCTCAAGCGTCCTGAGCCGACCGGCTGGATCGTCGGCTCGGAATTCTCGGACATGTGGTACGGCTTCTACTGCTATGAAACCCGCGACTTCGTGGTCAAGGGCAACACCTACAAAGACAACATCGTCTACGGCATCGACCCGCACGACCGCTCCCACGGCCTGATCATTGCCGACAACACGGTGTACGGGACCAAGAAGAAGCACGGGATCATTATTTCCCGTGAGGTCAACGACAGCTTCATCTTCAACAACCGCAGCTACGACAACCACCTCTCGGGCCTGGTGATCGACCGTAATAGCGTCAACAACCTGATCGCCCACAACGAGATCTACCAGAACCACACCGACGGCATCACCCTCTACGAGAGTGCCGACAACCTGTTGTGGGGCAATAAGGTCTTGAGCAACCGCCGCCACGGCATCCGCATTCGTAACAGCGTGAACATTCGCCTCTACGAAAACGTCGCCATGGCCAACGGCCTGACCGGTGTCTACGGCCACATCAAGGACCTGAGCAACACCGACCGCGACATCAAGCTCGACCCGTTCGACGCCCAGGTGTCGCTGATCGTGGTCGGCGGTGAGCTCGCGGCCAACGGCAGCGGACCGCTGTCCATCGACTCGCCGCTGAGTGTCGAGTTGTATCGCGTGTCGATGCTCGCACCGACCAAATCCAGCGGCATCAGCTTCACCGGCATCCTTGGCGAACGTCAGGATGAAATTCTCGACCTGCTGGTGCGCCAGCAGAAAGCCGTGCTGATCGACCCTGTCGAACGCCAGACCGAAATGCGGGACTGAGGATAATTTTATGCACCCACACTTGATCAAATTACTCAGCCTGTCGGCCCTGACCGCCGGCATTCTCGCGGCCAGCGGTGGTGCGCGTGCCGATGAAATCCAGGCACCAAAATTCTCTGCCGAACCGTGCTGCAGCCTGTGCCCGGCCGCCCACGACGCAAAGAACTACACCACCCGCTATCAGCAGAACTTCACCACGCTGGTGCAGGCCCAAGGCGACTGGCTGTTCCGTACGCAAGAGGATTTGCGCACCGAATTCGACACCACGCCCGCCGGCTACAAACGCATGAAACAACTGCACGATGCGTTCAAGAGCAAAGGCGTGGAACTGGTTGTCGTGTACCAGCCAACCCGTGGCCTGGTGAACCGCAACAAGCTCAATCCGGCGGAGAAGGCCAGCTTCGACTTCGACAAGGCACTGAAAAACTACAAGACCATGCTCGGTCGTTTCGCGCAGATGGGCTACGTCGTTCCGGACCTGTCGCCGCTGACCAACGAGTCGTTGCCCGACACCCTGCCCGCCCACGATTTCTACTTCCGTGGCGACCAGCACTGGACCCCGTACGGCGCCCAGCGCACGGCGAAAATCGTCGCCGAGAAGGTCAAGCAATTGCCTGAATTCGCCGACATTCCCAAGCGCGAATTCGAGACCAAAAAGTCAGGGCGCATGGGCAAGACCGGAACCTTGCACAACATGGCCGGTCAACTCTGTGGCACCAGCTACGCGATCCAGTACATGGATCAATTCACCACCGAGCCGAAGGGCGAAGCGGGCGATGGCGATTTGTTCGGCGACTCCGGCAACCCGCAGATCACCCTGGTGGGCACGTCCCACAGTGGCAAGAACTACAACTTCGCCGGATTCCTCGAAGAGGCCATCGGCGCCGACATCCTCAACGTGGCATTCCCCGGCGGCGGCCTGGAAGGTTCGATGCTGCAGTACCTGGGCAGCGACGAGTTCCAGAAGAACCCGCCGAAGATTCTCATCTGGGAATTCTCGCCGCTGTACCGCCTCGACCAGGAAACCATCTACCGCCAGATGATGGCGCTGCTGGACAACGGTTGCGAAGGCAAGGATGCGCAGATGTCCGGTAGCGCCACGCTCAAGCCGGGCAAAAACGAGTTGATGGTCAACAGCAAGAACATGGACCTGCGCAACAGCAGCCACCAGGTCGACATCCGCTTCGCCGACACCTCGGTGAAAACCCTGCAAGCCACCCTCTGGTACATGAACGGTCGCCACGAGGACATCAAGATCGACAAACCGGAAACCTCCGAGACTGACGGGCGTTTCGCTTTCGAGTTGCGCACGGACGAAGACTGGGCTTCGCAGAACCTGCTGGCCGTTGAAGTCCAGGGCCCCGAAGCCGGTGCCGCGCCTCAGAAAGTCGAAGCGAAAATTTGCAAACGCAACGTATTCCCGGGCGCCGAGCAGCGTACTGCTTCGGTCGGGCAATGAGGTCTGCTATGCGCTATCCGAAATTTTCAACACTGTTGGCACCCACGCTCCTGAGCCTGGCGATGTTCGCCGGAGCCACGCAAGCGGCTGCGCCACTGCGCCCACCCCAGGGCTATTTTGCACCTGTGGATAAATTCAAGACGGGCGACAAGAGCGAAGGCTGCGATGCGATGCCGACGCCGTACACCGGCTCGTTGCAATTTCGCAGCAAGTACGAAGGTTCCGACAAGGCCCGCGCGACCCTGAACGTGCAGTCGGAAAAAGCCTTCCGCGACAGCACCGCCGACATCACCAAGATCGAGCGCGGCACCAGCAAGCGCGTGATGCAGTTCATGCGTGACGGTCGTCCGGAGCAGCTTGAGTGTACGTTGAACTGGCTCACGGCCTGGGCCCAGGCCGACGCGCTGATGTCCAAGGACTTCAACCACACCGGCAAGTCGATGCGCAAATGGGCGCTGGGCAGCATGGCTTCGGCGTACATCCGCCTGAAGTTTTCCGACTCCCACCCGCTGGCCACCCATCAACAGCAAGCCCAGTTGATCGAAGCCTGGTTCAGCAAGATGGCCGACCAGGTGGTCAGCGACTGGGACAACCTGCCGCTCGACCAGACCAACAACCACTCGTACTGGGCTGCGTGGTCGGTGATGGCCACTTCCGTCGCCACCAACCGCCGCGACCTGTTCGACTGGGCGGTGAAGGAATACAAGGTCGGCGCCAACCAGATCGACGCCGACGGCTACCTGCCCAACGAACTCAAGCGTCAGCAACGGGCGCTGGCCTACCACAACTACGCCCTGCCGCCGCTGGCGATGATCGCCAGTTTCGCCCAGGTCAACGGCGTGGATCTGCGCCAGGAAAACAATGGCGCACTCAAACGCCTCGGTGACCGGGTGCTGTCGGGGGTGAAAGACCCTGACGAGTTCGAGAAAAAGAACGGCAAGGAACAAGACATGACCGACCTGAAGGAGGACATGAAATTCGCCTGGCTCGAACCGTTCTGCTCGCTCTACACCTGCACGCCCGAGGTGCTGGCGCAGAAGCACAAGATGCAACCCTTCAAGACCTTCCGCCTCGGCGGTGACCTGACCAAGGTCTACGACCCGGCCAATGAAAAGGGCAAGGGTTCATAACGCATAACCTTTGTAGGAGCCGGCTTGCTGGCGATGGCGGTATGACATTCACCATCGAAGTCGACTGATCTGCCGCCTTCGCCAGCAAGCCGGCTCCTACAAGGGATCGCGGTGGCTTTGAATGCAAGACATCCCCCAGTTTCTGTGGGGGGTTTGGGGGGGCCGTTGGCCCTTGACTGTTGGTTCAAACAAGGAGAGATCGGGATGGTTTTTTCGTCCAACGTGTTCCTGTTTTTGTTCTTGCCGATCTTCCTCGGCTTGTACTACCTGAGCGGGCAACGCTATCGCAATTTGCTGCTGCTGATTGCCAGCTACGTGTTCTACGCCTGGTGGCGTGTGGACTTCCTCGCATTGTTCGCGGCGGTCACGCTGTGGAACTACTGGATCGGCCTGAAAGTCGGCGCCGCAGGCGTGCGGACCAAACCGGCGCAGCGCTGGCTGCTGCTCGGCGTGGCCGTCGACCTGTGCATCCTCGGCTACTTCAAGTACGCCAACTTCGGTGTCGACAGCATCAACGCGATGATGACGTCGGTGGGTCTTTCGCCGTTCATCCTGACCCACGTGCTGCTGCCGATCGGTATCTCGTTCTACATCTTCGAGTCCATCAGCTACATCATCGACGTCTACCGTGGCGACACCCCGGCAACCCGCAACCTGATCGACTTCGCGGCGTTCGTGGCGATCTTCCCGCACTTGATCGCCGGCCCCGTGTTGCGTTTCCGCGACCTGGCCGACCAGTTCAACAACCGCACCCACACCCTCGACAAGTTCTCCGAGGGTTGCACGCGGTTCATGCAGGGTTTCATCAAGAAAGTCTTCATCGCCGACACCCTGGCGGTGGTGGCCGACCATTGCTTCGCCCTGCAAAACCCGACCACGGGCGATGCCTGGCTCGGCGCGCTGGCCTACACCGCGCAGCTGTATTTCGACTTCTCCGGCTACAGCGACATGGCCATCGGCCTGGGCCTGATGATGGGTTTCCGCTTCATGGAAAACTTCAAGCAGCCGTACATCAGCCAATCGATCACCGAGTTCTGGCGGCGCTGGCACATCAGCCTGTCGACCTGGCTGCGTGACTATCTGTACATCACCCTGGGCGGTAACCGCAAAGGCACGCTGATGACCTATCGCAACCTGTTCCTGACCATGCTGCTCGGTGGTCTGTGGCACGGCGCGAACATCACCTACATCGTCTGGGGTGCGTGGCACGGTATGTGGCTGGCGATTGAAAAGGCCCTGGGCCTGAACACTTCGCCACGCAGCATCAACCCGATCCGCTGGGCCCTGACCTTCCTGCTGGTGGTGATGGGCTGGGTGATCTTCCGCGCAGAGAACCTGCACGTCGCCGGGCGCATGTACGGCGCGATGTTCAGCTTCGGCGAATGGTCGCTGTCGGAGCTCAACCAGGCCAGCCTCACCGGTCTGCAAGTGGCGACGCTGATCGTGGCCTACGTGACCCTGGCGTTCTTCGGCATCCGTGACTTCTACACCAATCAGCCTCCGGTGAAGACCAAGCCTGCGGTGAACGTCGACAGCGATGGCCCGGCCGCCGCTACAGCGGGAACGATCAAGGCCGTGCCTGGGGATAACCCGGCGAACATCCACCAGCCTGGCTACACCGTCGGCGTCGACGCCCAGGTGCAACCGGCCTACTGGACCGCTGACTGGTCGCGTTACGCAATGCGCGCGCTGGTGCTGCTGCTGTTCATCGCCTCGATTCTCAAACTTTCGGCGCAAAGCTTCTCGCCGTTCCTTTACTTCCAGTTCTGAGGGATCTGACCATGACCCGCTCATTACGCATCTTCTACATCGCGCTGTTCCTGGTGACCCTGCTGGTGCTCGGTCTGTGGTCGGTGCGCAGCTTCTTCGGCTTCAGCACCAACGCCGATGCGACCGTGCTCAACGGTCGCTGGACCAAGGCAGTGGAAACGCACTACGACGACGAGTTCCCGATCAAGCGCCTGGGCACCAATCTCTGGGCCGCGCTGGATTTCAAACTGTTCAACGAAGGTCGTCCGGGCGTGGTGCTCGGCCGCGACCAGTGGTTGTACAGCGATGAAGAATTCCACCCGGTGGTCAACGAAGAGTTGAACCTGCAAGGCAACTACGCGCTGGTCGAAGGCGTGCGCCAAACGCTGAAAGCCAAAGGCGTACAACTGGTGATGGCAGTGGTGCCGGCCAAGGTGCGCCTGTACCCGGAACACCTCGGTGAAGTGAAACCGGCGAGCATTCACGCCAACCTCTACCAGGACTTCCACCAGCGCCTGGCCGCCGACCGGATTCCGGCCCCTGACCTGCTCGGCCCGCTGCAACAGGCCAAGCAGAATGGCCAGCAAGTGTTCCTGCGCACGGACACCCACTGGACCCCGGAAGGCGCCGAGATCGCCGCCAACCGTCTGGCCAAGACCATCGCCGACAAGTACCCGTTGAGTGGCGAGCCACAGCGCTTCGTCACTGAACCTGCAGAAACCGTCACGCACAAGGGCGACCTGCGTCTGTTCCTGCCACTGGACCCGCTGTTCGAAAACCTGATGCCCAAGGCAGAACCCTTGCAGAAGCGCAACACCGTGGCAGCGGATGACCAGCCAGCCGGTGACGACGCCCTGTTCGCCAACACCGAAGTGCCGGTGGCCCTGATCGGCACCAGCTACAGCGCCAACCCCAACTGGAATTTTGTCGGCGCACTGAAACAAGCACTGCACAGCGACGTGGTCAATTACGCCGAAGACGGCCACGGCCCGATCCTGCCGATGCTCAGCTACCTGAAAAGCGATGCTTTCAAGAACAGCCCGCCACAGGTGCTGATCTGGGAGTTCCCTGAACGATATCTGCCTGTGAACAACGAAATCGGCGACGCCGACCCGCAGTGGGTCGCAGAGCTTAAACAAGCCGGCGCCCGCCAACAAAACGTAGCCATCAACAACAAATCCGAGACGCCCGACCGGGCGCAAAACTGAAAGAGAGGTACACCATGACTTTCACTACTACTCCTCGTCGTCTCGCCAAGACCTTTGCCCTCGTTGCGGGCATGAGCGTGCTTTCGATGCAGGCCTTCGCCGGTGGCGACGCCGCCCTGTACGGCCCGACCGCACCGAAAGGCTCGACCTTCGTGCGCATCTACAACGCGAGCAACGCCGAAGTCAGCGCCACCGTCGGCAGCACCAACCTGAGCGATGTCGCGCCACTGTCGAGCAGTGACTTCAGCTTCATGCCGGGCGGCGACTACAGCGCCAAGGTCGGTAGCCAGAGCCTGCCGGTGAAACTGGCCGGCGACCACTATTACACCCTGGTCAACAACGCCAGCGGCGCACCGCAACTGATCGAAGAGCCGCCGTTCAAGAACAAGCAGAAGTCCCTGGTCCGCGTACAGAACCTGAGCGACAAGGCGCTGACCCTGAAGACCGCCGATGGCAAGACCGACGTGGTCCCGAACGTTGCGCCCAAGGGTCGCGGCGAGCGTGAAATCAACCCGGTGAAGGTCAGCCTGGCGCTGTATGACGGCACCACCAAAGTCGGCGACGTGAAACCGGTCGCCCTGGAACGCGGTGAAGCCGCGGTGCTGTACGTCACCGGCAGCGGCAGCAGCCTGTCGCCGGTCTGGGTGAAACGCCCGGTATCGACGCGCTAACAAATTTTCCGGACTGACACATGTCCCCCCTGTAGGAGCGAGCCTGCTCGCGAAAAACGTCAGGGCAACGCGTTTATCCAGACAGCACGCGTTTTCGTTGACGTCCATCGCGAGCAGGCTCGCTCCTACAGAGGACCGAGGCGTCAATCCGGACACGGAACAAAAACAAGAGTGAAACGACAGAACGCAGTAGCTCTAACCAATCGATTTTCAAGGAGTAACAACATGATTCCGGTGATCTTGTCAGGTGGTAGTGGCTCACGTCTTTGGCCGCTTTCCCGCAAACAATTCCCTAAGCAGTTCCTCGCCCTGACCGGCGAACACACCCTGTTCCAGCAAACCCTGGAACGCCTGGTGTTCGAAGGCATGGACACGCCGATCGTGGTCTGCAACAAGGACCATCGCTTCATCGTCAACGAGCAGTTGAGCGCACGCAAACTGGAAACCCAGCGCATCCTGATGGAGCCGTTCGGGCGCAACACCGCACCGGCCGTGGCCCTGACCGCGATGATGCTGGTCAACGAAGGTCGCGACGAGCTGATGCTGGTACTGCCGGCCGACCACGTACTGGAGGACCAGAAAGCTCTGCAGCGCGCCCTGGCCCTGGCCACCGTCGCCGCCGAAAACGGTGAAATGGTGCTGTTCGGCGTGCCGGCCACCAAGCCGGAAACCGGCTATGGCTACATCAAGTCGACCAACGACTCGCTGCTGCCTGAAGGCGTCAGCCGCGTCTCGCACTTCGTCGAAAAACCCGACGTCAAGCGCGCCACCGAGTTCGTCCAGTCCGGCGGTTACTTCTGGAACAGCGGCATGTTCCTGTTCCGCGCCAGCCGTTTCCTCGAAGAGCTGAAAAAACACGATCCGGACATCTACGACACCTGCCTGCTGACCCTGGAACGCAGCCACCAGGACGCCGACACCATCACCTTCGACGAAGCCACCTTCGCCTGCTGCCCGGACAACTCCATCGACTACTCGGTGATGGAAAAAACCCAACGCGCCTGCGTCGTGCCGTTGACCGCCGGCTGGAGCGATGTCGGTTGCTGGTCGTCGCTGTGGGAAGTCAATGCAAAAGACGCCAACGGCAACGTCACCAAAGGCGACGTGGTGATCCAGGACAGCAAAAACTGCATGATCCACGGCAACGGCAAACTGGTGTCGGTGATCGGCCTGGAAAACATCGTCGTGGTCGAAACCAAGGACGCCATGATGATCGCCCACAAGGACAAGGTCCAAGGCGTGAAACAGATGGTCAACACCCTCAACGAACAGGGCCGCACTGAAACCCAGAACCACTGCGAGGTCTACCGTCCGTGGGGCTCCTACGACTCGGTGGACATGGGCGGGCGCTTCCAGGTCAAGCACATCTCGGTCAAACCGGGCGCCTGCCTGTCGCTGCAAATGCACCACCACCGCGCCGAACACTGGATCGTGGTCAGCGGCACCGCCGAGGTGACCTGTGACGAGAACGTGTTCCTGCTGACCGAGAACCAGTCGACCTACATTCCGATCGCTTCGGTGCATCGCCTGCGCAACCCCGGGAAAATCCCGCTGGAGATCATCGAGGTGCAGTCGGGGAGTTATCTGGGTGAGGACGATATCGAGCGGTTTGAGGATATCTATGGTCGCTCGACGCCGGTTGAGCGTGGGGTTTCGGTGAAGACTATCGCGCAGTAAGCATCAAGCAAAACAAAAGCCCCCGTCCGGTCTGCTGCGTGCACTATCCGCAGTAAACTGGACGGGGGCTCTTTCCAATCAAAACAATTTTCTGATTTTGCTGAAAAGAGAATTCCCTGGTTTTTTACCCACAACGAATACGTGTCCGCGGCGGTTTCCAGGATTGCTGCTTTCTTCCCTCACTGAGTAACTCAGCCGCCTCAATTCTTGCGCCGCAACCTCTCTGTACGGGGCATGGCCATTAAAGAAAAAAACCTCGGCTCCTGGCCGCGACAATGCATCGGCTGCTTGAATCCAGGCCTGAATGTGCTCATTTTTAAATGGATTACGCGGTCCTCTGAAGAGATACTCAAAACTGATCACGTCAAACTGCTGCAACCCATCTCGACCAAGATCTGTGCCTCTGTAAGTGACCAGGTCAGCCGTAAGGTCCGCGTTCGCTCCCGCATCGATATCCACCGTAAAGTCATGCTCATGGGAGCTTCCCAAAGAACAGGCACCTCCTCGAATGCCACCCATGCTGGTCACGTTTTGCGGACTGGCACCACATCCCACGACCAATGTTCGCTGACTGTCCTTATGCGCCGCCAGGTATTGCAAAGGAGTCCATCGGGGTAGAGACGCATTGGCCATTGATGTACCCACAGTTGATTCCACTGAGTGTGACATTTCAGGGGGTAAATCTAGTTCCCTAGCTATGACAGGGTTGGCCTGATCAGCACCTACAACATTCTGCCGAGGATCGCGCTCATCCTTCACCACTACACCCTCTGGCAAACCTCGGACTTGACCATTAGCGTCACGAAAAACCAGGGGGCGGTTCGCGACCATGCAATATAGGTTGAGCCCATCAGCGATGCCCGCCGGGTCAACCGTTGTCCAACGCTGCAACCACGGGATGTAATATCTGAGCCCATAGTAATAAAGCCCCGTCGCATCCCGCTCCTTGCCCGAGTAACGCAACGTGCGATAACTCACCTCATTCGAATCTCCCCGTTCACTGAACGCCGTACTGCCAAACGGGTGATAGGTTTCACGGCTGATGACCTTGGCCTCGTGGTCCAATTCCAGAGCACATGAGCCGAGATGGTCGGCGAGGTTGTAGCGGTATTGGTCATTGGCCAAGTTGTTGGGCGGCGCACTTTCCCAATTCAGCACTTGCACCGTCGTGCGCCCGGCTTGGGCAGTGATGACATGAAGTATGTCATCATCTACGCGGCGTACTTCCAGCCCTGGAAAATAGCGGGTTTCGCTGATGACTGCGCGTGCATGGGTGTGGGCCGAGCGTATCTTGCGTTGACGCATGCCACCACCGCCGTAGATGTACCGCTCCGTGTCGTTGAGCTCCGACTCGCGCTCTACCGGGCACACCTGTTGAAGTTGATTGCGAACGTCCCAACTCAGTGTCCGGCCTTTTTCCAGCCTCAACAAATTGCCGCTTTCATCGAACGCTCCTGCTATTTCAGCGTCTGTCGGCGGGCGTCCATCCTGTACCAGCAAGCAACGATTACTGAATTTCGCTGCGGTCAAAACACGGCCATGTCGTTGGGGCCCTTGATGAGTCAGTTCCAGCAAATTACCGCCGGCATCGTAACGATACGTCTGCTGATAATTGGCGACGGCTTTGGGGTCTTCGATTTTGGACGGTCCGCGATTGGCACTCCCGGCCTCCCAACCGGTAGCCCGGATCAATTGCGACAGACTGTCGTACTCGTAACAGCTGACCGGCTCGATACGCTGATTGGCAAAATAACGAATGGGCAACCCCTTGTCATTGATGCAGAGGATATTACCCACCGGGTCGTGACGGTAACTCAGGTCTTGCAGCGATTGGTGGTTGGCACGCAAGGCCCGCAGGCGAATGAGCCGGTCATCCGAGGGACTGTAGTCGAACAGACTGATGACGCCGTTGCCTGAAATCTGACGTTCAACCTGGCCGTTGGCGTTGTAATCCATCGCGCGGACCATTTGCCGGGGCTCGGTCGTGCTTTTCAGGTGTAACCAACTATCACGCAACTGGCCATCAACGGTTTGGTTGAAACGCTGGCGATTACCTTGGGCATCGGTTTGCTCCAACCGGTCATCCAGGGAATTGAAACACCAAACGGTGTGGGCACCCTCGCCCGGCTCAAGCAGCACATTGCGCTCATTGATTGGCATTGGCCAATCCGGTGAATCCAGGTCTCGCAGAAAGTGCTGCGTCTGCTCAAGCAATGCGCCTGTCAACCCGAACGCGTTGAAGTGTCGCGTCCCCGCCGGGTCATCGTGGCGAATCAATTGGCCGCATTGGTTGTGGTCGGCAAAGGCAAGCTGCGCAGCGCCGTATTCGTAACGCTCTGTAGAGCGTGCCTGTTCAAACAATGCCACGGTACGCAACAGAGCATCGTACTCAACGCGACGCTGAGCGCCCCGACCATCCCAGCTCTGCACGACCTGTCCAGCCTCTGCAAACAGACTGACCCGCAGCCCCGCATCTACGCTCAGAGTGCTTAGCACCTTGCCACTCAGCGAGTATATCGTCGCCAGATTGGCAGGCGCCGATGGCTCCATTCCCAGACGCGGGTCCCACTCGGCCACCGCCCTGCCGGCACTGTCAAAGGCACTACGGTTGACGCGCGCCTGTGCTGGCAAGCCAGGAGTGTCGCGCCAGAACTGCACCCTGCGCACCGTCATTGCACGAGGGTCGCGGACACTCAACAGCGGAGTCTGCCAGTGAATCGATGGGCTGTTCACTGGCTGGCTCCACCTTGCGCGTTCATCGTCACCATCACCGGGCTCACGACTTGGCCGTGTACTGGACCTGCACAATGATGTCGGTCAGGCTCTTGATCATTGCCTCTTGCTGTACGTGATTGGGAAAGTGCAATAGCCAGCGGGAAATCGCCCCAGTGCCCTCGAAGGGCAAGTAACGCTCATCGTTGAAATCAAAGACAAACAACCCGTCATCCGCCACACCGCCGGACAACACCACTTGCTGACTGGCCCGCAGGTTTTCCTTGAGGCTGTCACCGATCTGTACGGCGTTGTAAGTTTGCGTCAGCGTGGCGCAGATGTCTTCATACGGGCCCAGGGTCACCGGCAAGGTCACGCTGATGCGTTTGATCCGCCGCAGCGTGTGCGTCGGGTAATCACTTTCGTACATCGCCCTGGTCAGTTCGAATGCCACGTCACCCTCCTCCTCCAAACGCAACTCAATGGTGGGCCAGTCCTGGTTCATCTCGGAATCCGGGGTCTGGTCCTTGAGCTGACGCAGGGACACGGTCCTGGTGATTTCCAGCAGTCGTTCGTTGCGAGTGATGTAGGCCGACTCCATTTTCAATAACTGCAATTTCAATGATTCACCCGCCCCCAGGCCACGGTAGCTGTCCTTCCAGGCGCCGACCTGGATGAAGCGGCTGGTGTAGTCGGCGATTTCGAACTGCCAACAGGCTTCGGCGGCCAGACACAGCGCCAGCGTGGCGTCGTAGGCCTGGTAATAGAAGGTCGCGAACTGGCCGTTGAGCCACTGATAGAGCTGCGCGTTGCTGAAGCGGGTACGCAGGAATTCATAACTGGCCAATGCCTGTTCCTGGGCGGTGTGCGCCTGGTTCAACTGCACGGTCGTGGCCAGGGCCTGTTGTTCAAGCACCTTCAACTGCGCATCGATCTGCTGTATTTCAAGCTGGGCCTGATCACGAGCCTGCTTCCATTCCTGATGGCGGCGGCGAAACTGCTCGGTGCGGTCCGTCGCCTCGGCAACACCGTGCTGTAGAGCGGCCAGGCCGAACGCGACCGTCGCGACCATTTTCGGTACGCCCTCCAGACGCCAGCCGCCCGTCGATCCTACGCCACCACCACCCCAGGCCGCACCTCCAATGCCACCACCGCCGCCCCCAGCCGCATTGGGCGGAAGGATCAGGCCACCGGCAACGGTATTAGCGGCGGCGCCTACTCCTTCCGCGACACGCCCTGTCAAATGCAGTCCTCCTCCAGCGATTTCACCAACGTTCACCACCTCCTCCGCCAACCGCGTGTAAAAGTCCAGACGCCCCTGCACCACTGCCTTGCTTGCCTCCAGGGCCTTGCGCTGTTCGACGTCGATCACTTGCGCCTGACGCTGCAGTTCAATGGCAAACTGCGCGAACTCCCAGGCTTGCTGGCCTTGCAGCTCGTGGAGCTGTGCCTGCTCCTTGCGCTCGATCAACGACAGCAGCGTGTTGCCGAACTGGATCAGGGTCTCCACGGCACTGCTGGCGCGGTTGTGCATGACATTGAAACGATAATGCGGCACATCCTGGGCCAGCAGCCGCGCGGCACCGCCGGACGCTGCGCCCTGGCCGTAGGCCGCCAGCAGGTCGCGTGGGTTCAACGGCGCGGCAAACAACGGCAACATCAAGGGCTTGCCATCCAGGGTGCGGTTGTTGCGCAGGTTATCCAGCCGCGCCTCGGCGATGTCCCAGGTGCGCACCAGATGCTGGTTGATCGGCAGACGCAAGTAATCACTGTCCAGATCCAACAGGGTCGGGTCAGGGCTAAAAGTGCGCAAGTACAACGCAGGCTCGGCAAAGACATAAAGCGATTGACCGTCGTTGGCCTCGGCGCTGTCGGCACGCAATTGGTCCTGGCTGATCAGCCGCTGCTCAAACGCGCGCAGTTCGGTGCTGATGGAATCACTCAGGGTTTTCAGGGTGATGGGCAGCCAGTGGTCCACCAATTTGATATCCGGGCGCGGCCCCAACAGATCCAGAACCCGCACGTACCACAGCTTGGCTTCGCCGAGGCTGTCGGGGGTCAATTGCCGGTAGGCGGCATCGCCCCGGTCCAGCAGGTTTTTCAGGTAGTGCAGGTAAATCGCCTTGCGGTAACGCACGGGATGACTGCTGGCGATACCGTCCGGGTCATCGGGTTTGCGGCTGGCGTAATCCATCTCCACCGGGTCGTCCATCAGTGGCCGCACGTTCCAGTAGTCCGGGCGGCCGTTGCTGGCTTTTTTGCGTGCCGGGTCGAAGATGAAACCCAGCCACTGCTCGGCCTCGTCGAATTGTTGTTCCAGGTTCAAGCGCTGGCTGACCATGAATGGCAAGTGCAGAAACAATTCCCAGAAGTACAGGCCATTGGCACCATGGAAGTCCATGCGGTTGACCGCTGCCGGTGGCTGCAAGGGCGGCTCTTCGAGGTTCTGGGTGTCCCAGTCCAACAGGTTTTCCAGGGCGATGTTGGCCTTGTTGATCAGCTCGCGGGCGAACAGGGTGTTCATGCGGATGGGTTGGCGCGCGGCGCTATTGTCGTCGTTGCGAGCAATGCCCGAGCCGGTGAAATCGATGAACTCGGCAGTGCCCAGGGTTGGGCTGGGGCGGGTGTTGATGTAAGGGGCGATCAGTGGAGTCGTGACTCGGGGGGCAAGTTCAAGCTCAACGAGGGTGAGTTTAAGCGCGTGCCCCATTTCCTGGCCGCTGCTGAAAACCTTGATGCCATGTATCAGTGGGATTTTTTTTACACCCACAGGCCAATTGCCATTCCAGTCCGGTAGCAGCGTTTCAGGATCGATGGCGATGGATATTGTCTGCGTATCGGGTGGATTTCTCTCCAAAAGCGCCGAAGAGTAATACAGCGCATGGTAGCCGGGATGAGCAGGGGTAGAATTGTTCAGATCTGTCGGTCTAAGAATGAGATTCTGTAAAAAATAAGTCGCTCCTTTTTGAAATTCTATTGAACGGTATTCAGTATCATGAGAACTATTAATAGCAATCCACCCCCTAAAAATAAGTTCCGGACTAACCGATAAAATCTCCAACGCTTTTCTTTCAACCACCTTATCGACAAGCGAAACAGAGACTCCATCAAGCATTGCTGGCAGTTCACAATAATCAACCTCGGCTCTATCTCTTATAACGTTAGAAAAGTGTACCCCACCTATCCACGCTGTATCCAAGCTAAATCTATATTTCCCGGCAGGCGCATTCGGAATGCTTTTAATCATTTCAAATTTCGAACCTGAAAGCAGTCTCTCATATGGGGCAGAGCCTGTAACGCCCGAAGTTATCAGCGTTAATCTCCAGCTATAGCCATGGTTCGATGAAAACAACCACGTATTGACTAGTGGCACCCCAGAGAAACTACTGGATATTTTTGAATCAAATTCAAGAGATTGTGTAAAACTATTAAATCTCACATCAACATTTTTGAGCGGAGTGTGAATCTTAGTTTGCCACCCTCGAAAATTCCATGCATCCCCTGCAGTATTCGGCAAACTCACCTCGACTGTTTTCAATGCAATTTGAAACGCCGGCAGCCTAAACTGAAACCGCGAATTATTATCATTGACAAGTATCCGCCCAACCCTTAATACATGTGGCGCCTTTATATCCGCCGCGGTTCCAACACTCGGCACATACCCCCGACTTGGAAACAAATCCGTGACATTGAAGTTCTTGTCAATCATCGCCGTTTTCAAAAAATCATACTGGTCGTGTACGCCATCCTGAGCAGCGCCAGCGGTATACCCGGCATACATCGCCACAAACATCGAGTCGGGCGAGGTCGAGCTGTCGTGTACCGCGATACTCTCAACCCATTTATCCAGATCCTCGGTCTTGAACCGTGGCGCCTCGCTCCACGCCTCGATAATGGTTTGCGGCACGCTCCAACTGTCGTCGTATTTCTTGTAGACCAGGTTCAGGCGCAACATCGGATTGGTCTTGACCGTAGTCAGCGGCTTGTCCGGTTCCGGGGCCGTGCCGTGTTCTACCGTCACGGCCTGAGGGCTGTTGTCGATGCACTCGACCCAGAACACAAACAAGCGGTTGTTGAACAGCACCGGCCGAATCGTGCGCTCGATGGCACTGGCCGAGATCGGCAGGTTGGCCTTGTGCCAATCCGACCAGGCGCCCGGCTGCGGGTAGTCGAATTTGGGGCGGTCAGGGTTGGCGCCGTTCATGTCCTTGTAGGTACGCTGGGACATGTCCACCGAACGCCAGTAATACACGCTCTCGGCCCGGGACTTGCCGATGAAGTAGTACATGCCGTTCTTGAAATCATCGGTGGAGATGTAGCCATTGATGATGGTCAGGTTGGCCACTTCTTCGAAACTGGCCAGATAGCTCAGCACCGCTTCCTGAGTCGTGTCGATGTGAATCTTGTTCTGGTTGATGTCGTTTTCCAGTTGCTGGAAGTAGGTCGACTTGCTCATGCGCAATGAGGGGTCGATGTACACCTCCGGGTAATAACGCAACTGCTGGTTGGCCGCCCAGATCGGATACTGGCTGTTGATCTCGCGCCACTGCGTGAGCAGATGGCCTTCCATGACCTTGACTTCATACCCCGGTTCCATGCCCATCAACGCGCCGTTGATGTACTGCTGCAGGCTGGCAATCGCCGACGCCACCGGGCTGCTGGGCACCGCCTGGCTGACCTGCACGTCCAACAGTTTGTATTCGTAGAGGTCGTTGGCGGTCTTGATTTTGTCGCTCAAACCGCTATCGACAAATTCCGCAGCATTGGGTACCAGTTCATCCAGGTAGTAGGCCACCAGGGCATCGCGCAGGGTTTCGTTGAGTTGACTGTCGAGGGTGCTGGACATGATTTGATCCTTAAAGTGAAAAAACATCACTCAACGACTGGCGGCCACCGCCGCTTCACCGACGGCTTGCCAGGCAGCAGGGGCACTGTCGGCATGCAGCGCAGTAGCCGCCAACACATCCGCTGCCGTCATCCCGCTGGCCTTGCTGGCGCCCTGGCAACGCACTATCCAGTCCACCTCGTCCATGGAGCAGGCGCGTCCTTGCGGCAACTCTTGAAACAATCGGCTGACCTCTTGCACGGACCAACCCAGCAGGTTGGCCAACGCCTCGGCTGATTCATCGTTGACCGCGCTACGCAATGCCTTGTTCTTGAGATGGACCTTCGCCGGGTTGGCCGCGATGAAGTAGCCGAGCAAGGCTTCTTCAGTCTGACTCTGGCTGCCGAGCCACTGGCTGTAGCGGCCCAGCAGATAGAAACTGGCCCATGACAACGCTGTGCCGCCCTTGGCCCCCAGCCACTCGGGATGGACCAGAAACAGACGCAGGGCGCTGGTGCCCAGGCGCAGGTGCAGCGCCGCCTCTGCATGACGCAGCATCGAGCGAATTTGCTCCAGCAGGGAGGCCATTGACGAGATGCCGACATCGGCATCGGTTTGCAGCACCGCCGACAGCAACTCGTAGACCGAAGTCCCCGCCCAGCGCACCACAACCTGGGTGCGGTCCATGGGCAAGTTGACCATTTCCTGAGTCAGTCCTTCGATCAGGCGCAGTTGCCGGTCATGACCGACCAGGAGCAGCGTGCCCAGTTTCTCCAGGCTCCGGGCCCTGGCCTCAGGCTCAAGTCCCAGGGGCTTGAGCGCCAACACCAGCGCCGCCGACAATTGCCCTTGGGTGTTTTCGATCAGCTCCAGTGGCAAGTCTTTGACCATGCCTCGCTCATCGAGCAACGGCAGCAAAACCGTGCGCCAGTTGATGTCGTCTCCCGGGCCACGCCCCTTGGCGGGCGCCTCATGGGTTGGCAGGTTCAATGCCTCGATCTGCTGATCGGTGATGACCGCGGCCCGGGTGTCGAGGGCCAACTTCGCCAGGCGATCAATCAGGCCCTGGGGCGGCAGATAGTCCCCCGGATCAAGTCCCAGTAAACGTCGTACATCGGCGACGCTTTGTTTGCTGTCCTTGAGCCAGGTCACGGCCCAGTCCATTTGCATTAAAAGGTCGAGAATGTCGGGTGGTGTCGTCAAAGCCTCGCCTTCGGTAATACCATCTAACTCCAATAAGCGTCCCCCGAGCTGCCCACACCTCACACGCAAGTATGAAATCGGCTTTGCTGACCAGTTGTTTATCGCCTCCCAGCCAGCCCTGATGATTTTTTTGCCAGTCAATGAAAGGCTTCCCCCGACCTCCACGGGATCAAGTGTCAGCTGACTGTCGTCTGCATTTGTCAGAAACCATTGAATTTTGGGCTCAGGCCCTGAAAACTCAAACGTAAACTCGCGAAGGGCGCTGTCTGTATGAGCAAAGTCACTGCCCATCTCCACAGATAGCATTGACCCCGGCAGCAAGCGCAAGGAGTCTCCTGCAGCCACAGGGTCGACAACCAGCGCCAAGGTGATTTCAATCCTTGGACTACCACCCGCAGCCTTGATGTAGATGGGCTTGAGTGATTGCCCGAATTGCTGACTCAAACGCCCTGTGCACAACAACCGCTGATAGTCCTGCCCCCCCAACAAATCCATCAGGGCCCAGCCGTCCTCCGCCGACAGGCCAAACATCTGTGGGACACGCGCCTGACGATAAACGGATGAAACCGTCTCCAGATCGCGCTTCAGTGGCCCGACATGCTCCTGCGTTTGACCGGCCAGACGCAAAAACGACAATTCCGAGGGTTGCAAACCGAGGCCGGCACACAGTTGTGCCACGGTTCTTTTTGAGGCGACGTCCGTTCCCCTGGCATTGAACACCTGTTGATCAAGCACCAATGGCACGTCGAACAGCGTTACCTCGTTGAAGACCTGGTCAAACAGCGGTACATCATCGCCGGTCGCATAAGGCGTGAGGTCATGGAGAAACGCGGCGAATTCCAGAGGCTCGAGCTTGTATCGTTGGGCGAGATAACGATAGACCCCCAAGGCCCGCAAGGTATTGAGGTTCAGCTC
This sequence comes from Pseudomonas sp. A-R-19, assembly GCF_019956575.1. Classification (NCBI taxonomy): domain Bacteria; kingdom Pseudomonadati; phylum Pseudomonadota; class Gammaproteobacteria; order Pseudomonadales; family Pseudomonadaceae; genus Pseudomonas; species Pseudomonas sp. A-R-19. Next base: position 10,675 of record NZ_JAHBDR010000058.1, on the reverse strand, counting down.
CATGGTCAGGTTGTGTTCGCCTTCGCTGCGGATGGCGCTGATGATCAGCGTGTCCAGCTCGGCAAACGGAATGTCCAGCCAGCGTTGCAAGCGAATCATGCGCTGCAGGCGGTCGAAGCGGTTGGGTGAAGTTTTGGTCAGGCGCCAGGTTTTGCGAGCGCCCACCGGGACCTCTGTGAGGCCCATTGAGTTGTCGAATTGATCCTTGCGGATCGATGTAGCGGTGGCAGGGGTGACACTGTCATAGCGATCCGAGCCGTGGCCATTGACGTAACACGCGCCAAAGTGGGAAGCATGGGGGTATGGCGCCCCTATTCCCGTCGAACCGAATTGCGGATTGGTGCTTGGGCAGTTGGGGGAAAGACGGGGAAAATGAGTACGTTGCGATAACACTGCTTCGACTTGCTGCGCGTCCAGCCCGGTCCGCTGCATGAAGGTTTTGAGGTCGATCAGCGACTGATCGAGTTGTATCGAATTGCTCTCAAGACCGTAGTGTTTCTGGAAAAAACCTTGCTGCTCGACCGACCAGACAGGAATCTCATCCGACATGAGGGTTACGCTGAGCGCTGCCACGCCTAGGGGGGCCGTTACAGAGCCGCTGGTGGTTGTGATAGTGAATGAAGCACGATATCCCGCCGAATCATTCCCCCCCCAACTGATACGCGGACACATTGTCTCGGGCGAGGCCTGATGCAGATGATTGAGGCTCCATAGATCCGAACGGGCAGGGGTGCCTGAATTGAATGAAACCAGTTCCAACTTTTCAGGGCTATCGGCCTTGGAAAACACGATGGTTGCTACGTTGGTTGACCCAGGGTTGGAGATCAAATAATGCGCCTCTGGCTCGACATCCTTAATGGAGGCCTGTCCCGGCAGCAGTAAAAAGCCCACGCCCAGCGCTTTATGTGGCCTCAGGTGAGAAGTCCCCGGGCCTTTCCAACCAGCCGCCAGCTCGGCCTTCGACAGATAAAACGTGGTAAACAGTGACGGCTCGATCAACAACTGTTGTTGCTGCGGACTCAATCCCGACAACAACCGTTGCGCCTCAAGCGACGCATTCTGCACCGCGCCATAGACATTGCGATCACCTTGAGTCGCCGGCACCTCACGGCTGATCAGGTAATTCAACACCCCCAACCCAAGCTTTTTTTTTGCCAATCCAAGACGGCATTGATGATGGGCAAAGTGGTACGGAAAGATGAACGGGTACCGTCGTTCAGCCAGTAGTTCATACACTGGCTTGTTTTCATCAGGTTTGCCTTTGCGGTAACGCTCAATATCTTCCTTCAGAATCCCGTTGACCAACTCCAGCATTGGCCGGGGGGTAAAGGTGCTTTGCTGGTCAATGACCAGGCTTGCAATGTCGGGCCGCCGCTTGCCCAGTAAAATTTTCGGCCGGTCACCCTGCCCCGAAGTTTCCAGCGTACGCGTGGCAAATTGGTACAACGAACTGAGGTAGGACACCGGCGAGTCGATCGCCGCGATCGCGCCGACCTTGCAGAACTCATCCCAGTTTTCCTTGAACAGGTTGGGGTAACTGGGGCCCACGTCCACCAAGGCACGAACACCCGTACGTTGGGTCAGGTCCTGGGGCTTGCCACTGGATACTCGATGCTCACGATACAGTCCACCGATCTGGACCGCATAACACATGGCATTGTCATAGGCCAACGCACCGTCCGCGTCACAGATCTCACCCAAGCGTTCGACAAACCGGGGCTTTGACTGGCCGATAATGTCAAACACCGGCGTCATGCTCATTTGCTGCATGGCGGTGATGAAACTCACCTTGCCCGGCTGACTGCTCTTGTCAGCGATTTCGCTAACAAGGTTACGCAATAGCCGATTGTTCTTGTCTTGCATGGGAGTCACCGACAGGCCAGTGGATTGCTCCCCAACCTACGGCTTTTTGCGCGCGGAAGAACCTGTCAAACTTAACAGGTTCGCCGCCATATCCGACGGATGGTTACGTTGGCTTCCCTCACGGCCCGGATAAGATGAGTTCTTATCGCTAGCGAGGTTTCGCTCCATGTTCATCGGCGTCCTGCTGGTCATCACCTGGCTGATCCTGTTGCTGCGCTATCCGGCCAAGGCCTTGCCCGTGTCCATGGCCGCCGCCGTGGGGCTGGGCCTGGTCGCCACCTGGGTCGTCTGGCTGGACCACCGCGAACTCAAGCAGTTGCAACGCCTGGAGTTGCGCATCAGCTATGCGCCGCAACACTGCCCGGCAGACCGTCCGTTGCAACTGACGATGAACAACGGCAACGACGTGCCGCTGACCGAGCTGCGCTGGCGGGTCGCGGCGTATGCTCCGGGCGACACGGTGAACCTGGCCGACAATCAATACACTGCCCCGCGTTATCGTGGTCCCGGCGAATTGCAGGCCGGTGGCAACTGGGAAGATTGCTTGCCGCTGCCGCCACTGCGCCCTGGCTACCGTCCGGAAACCCTGGAGTTTCGCGCCGAGCGATTGCAGGGTAGTTTTTCCGACTGAGCCCTCCCCCATTTTTTGCACAAGGAATGCGCCATGCCCGTTGCGTTGATTACCGGTTGTTCCAGCGGCATCGGCCGCGCCCTTGCCGATGCGTTCAAGGTCGCCGGCTATGAAGTCTGGGCCAGCGCGCGCAAGGCCGAAGATGTCGCGGCACTCACCGCCGCGGGTTTCACCGCCGTGCAACTGGATGTCAACGATGCCGCCGCGCTGGAAGCCTTGGGCGAGCGAATCAACCAGCAAACCGGTGGCCTTGATGTGTTGATCAACAACGCGGGCTACGGTGCCATGGGGCCGCTGCTCGATGGTGGTGTGCCGGCCATGCAGCGCCAGTTCGAGACCAATGTGTTCGCTGTCATAGGCGTTACTCGCGCCCTGTTCCCGGTACTGCGCCGGGCCAAGGGGCTGGTGGTGAATATCGGTAGTGTGTCCGGTGTTCTGGTCACGCCATTCGCCGGTGCTTACTGCGCCTCGAAAGCCGCCGTGCATGCCTTGAGCGATGCCTTGCGCATGGAACTGGCGCCGTTCGGTGTGCGGGTCATGGAAGTGCAGCCGGGGGCTATCGCTTCCAGCTTTGCCAAGAATGCCGGCCACGAAGCCGAGCAATTGATCAGCGAGCAATCCCCATGGTTTCCGCTGCGCGAAGGCATTCGCGCACGGGCCAGGGCGTCACAGGACAAACCGACCCCGGCCAGTGAATTTGCCGCTGGATTACTCAAGGCTGTGCAGCAGGACAAGCCACCGCGACTGATTCGTCTCGGCAATGGCAGTCGTGCGTTGCCACTGCTGGCAGGGTTGTTACCGAAAGGCTTATTGGAAGCCGGGCTGATGAAGCGGTTCGGGTTGCGTGGGCAGCTCTGAGACCGCTTCGCCCCTTTCGCGAGCAAGCCCGCTCCCACACAGAATCTGCGCATGACCTGTGGGAGCGGGCTTGCTCGCGAAGGCGTCAGAACAGACACCACGGAAATTCAGGAAAAAAATGACCGACTACACCGAATACTTCGACGAAGTGATCCAGGCCCACGTGGCCATCGAACAATGGCTGGCCGAGGAACGCGACGCGTGTGAACTCGAAAAACTGCTGAGCCGTTTTTCGCCGCAATTCTCCATGATCTCGCCGCTCGGCCGGGTGCTGGACTTTGACGCACTGAACGAATTGTTCACGCTGGCGGGCGGCAAGAAGCTCGGGTTCCGCATCGAGCTCAGCGAGTTGCGTGGCATTGACTTGTACGACGGTGGCGCAACCGTGAGTTACCGCGAGCAACAGACCGATGCGACCGGGCTGCACTCGGATCGGCGCTCGACCGTTGCGTTCGAAAAGCACGCGGATGGGCGGGTGATCTGGCGGCATTTGCATGAGACGTTTTGCAAGGAGTGAATGCCCCGATGCGTGCCTGACGGACCGCGTTGTACCCTTCGCGAGCAAGCCCGCTCCCACACTGGATCTTCAGTGAACTCAAAGTTTGCACACGAAGGAGATCAAATGTGGGAGCGGGCTTGCTCGCGAAGCAGGCGACTCGATCTATCGGTTATGCACCATCACCTTGCTTCACCACCACCGTACAAGTAATCCCCGCCGCCAACACCACACCCTCCGGCACTTCATCGATGTGAATGCGCACCGGCACCCGTTGCGCCAAGCGAACCCAGTTAAAGGTCGGGTTTACATCGGCGATCAGTTCACGGCTTTCCGGGTTGTCGCGGTCGTAGATGCCGCGAGAAATGCTTTCCACGTGGCCCTTGAGCACTTCGCCGCTCATCAGTTGCATGTCGGCCTTATCACCCACGCGCACATGGGGCAGCTTGGTTTCTTCGAAGAAGCCGTAGACCCAGAACGAGTTCATGTCGACCACGGCCATTTTCGCCTCGCCGATGCGCGCGTAATCGCCGCGATGCACGTTGAGGTTGGTCACGTAGCCGTCCACCGCCGCGCGCACTTCAGTACGTTTGAGGTTGAGCTCGGCAGCTTCCAGTTGTGCCTGGGCCTGCTGGTAATCGGCCAGGGCCGAGTCGGCGAGATTACTGGCGTCGTCACGGTTTTCCCGGGAGATCACCAGGTTGTCCATATCGGCGCGACGATGGGCGTTGACCTTGCGCATCTCCCAGTTTGCCTTGCGCGATGCCACCAGGCTTTGCGCCTGCTTCACCGCGAGACGGTAGTGCTCGGGGTCGATCTGCATCAGCAAATCGCCCTTCTTCACCAACTGGTTGTCCCGCACCGGCACGTTCACCACTTCGCCGGTGACGTCGGCGGCGACGTTGATGATGTCGGCGCGCACGCGACCGTCGCGGGTCCATGGCGTGTTCATGTAGTGCTCCCACAAGGAGCGGCCGATCCACAGCGCGAGGGCCAGCACCAGCAAGGTCGCGAGCAGGCTGAAAAACTTTTTCATCAGGACATTCTCAGTGAAAGAGAGTCAACGGTAGACAGTCAGCGCCAACGCGCCGAACAGACAGGTAAACAAGCTCAGGCGCAGCAACGCCGGGTGCCAGAAAAAACGGTACAGGTCGAACCCGGACAGGAATCGGTCCAGCGCCCAGGCAAGCGCCGCCGCGATGAAAAACATCAGGGTCATGGTCGGCATGTACACGCCGTGGAAGGCGATTTCACGAGGCATGTTCAAGTCCTTGGGGCTGGCTGTTGGCGAAGGCAGCGAGCGGTGATTGCGGATCGAGCAGAGAGGTGCGGATGAAGTGCAGGTAACTCTTCACCCGACGCAACGCCGAGGTATCGAAATGCGGGGCGAAGGGTTCGTCGGTGGACTGCACACGACTGATCGCGTGATCGACCGCGATCAGCGCGCGTTCGAGATTGCTGCTGTTCGGTTGCAGGAACAGCCGCACCAGTGCACGCCCCATCACCCGGATCGATTGCCGCCATGGCTGGGATTCGGCATAGGCCGGATGCACCGGCAGAATCGCCTGCTCCTTGCGCAACTCAATGATCGCGTGGCCGACCTCCAGCACCACGAACATCCAGCGCAGCAGGCCCCGCTGCACTTGCGGTTGACCTGCCGCGAAGCCGTAGGCCTGATGCACCAGATCGCGGGTACGGCTTTCGAAACTCGACGCCAGGCCTTTGAGCTTGCCGCTGATGGCGTACACCACCTGACCGCGCAGGTCCTGCTCCAGCCGGCGCCACAGCCAGCGGCTGTTGGGCGGCAGAATGATCGCCCCGGCCGCCGCGCACACCAGCATGCCGAGCACCATGGCGATGTAGTCGTTGATGAAGGTGTAGGGGTTGTAGACCGTGAGGTTGTCCGGCACTGAACCGGTGCTGAAGAAGATCAGCAAACCCAGGCCGACACCGACGTATTGCGGCCGCGATGTCAGGAACGAACCAAGCACGATCACCGGTGCGAGCATCACGCACAGCAACGGGAATCCGTCGATCCACGGGAAAATGAAAAACATCTCGACGAAACCAATCAGCGCCCCGAGCAACGTCCCGCACGCCATCTGAAAGGCCATGCGTTTCGGGTTCGGAGTAGCAGCGGACAGGCCCACGGTCGCGGCGGCAATCAGGGTCATGGTCGCGCCACTTGGCCAGGCGGTTGCCACCCAGTAGCTACCCAACACCACCAGGATGAACGCTGCGCGAATGCCCGACGCCGCCGCGGCCATCCAGTTGGTTTGCGGGGTGAACGGCTCGTCCCAGCGCTCCCGTTCGTGACTGTGATCGGCCAGGGACGCGTGGGTCTGCGCATAACCGTGCAGGTCGTCGACGAAGCGATAAAGCAGCTCGTAGGCGGTGTGGAAATCCAGTTGTTCGGCATCGCTCGGGTTGCTCTGCTGGAACGTTGCCCGCAGGCTGCGCACCCGCGTCGGCAAGCCTTCCTTGTAGACACTCAGCACCGTGACCAGGCGCGCCGCATCGGCACTGGTCAGGGCACGACCGCTGAAGCCGTCGAGCAACTCGGCGAGGTCCTGCAATCCCGGTTTGATCGCTGCTACAACCTGGTCCGCCGCGCTGCTGCGCAGACGTTCGAGTAACTGGTGCACGGCGTTGAAACGCGTGGTGATGCCCATGAACTCGCTGTTCAGGCGACTGAGCCGGCCATTGCGCCGACGCATGTGCGGGTCCTCGAAAACAGTGACACTGCGCAAGCCCTCCAGGCCCACGGCTTCGGCGATGAAGCGCACGTTGCCGGCCTCGAACGCCTCGCGCTGACTGCGACCGCGCAGGCCGTCGGTGACGAACAGGGCGAACACGCCAAAGCGCTGATACAAGGCATTGCGCATCGCCGCGCTCGCCGATTGCGGCAGGATGGCGGCACTGATCAGGGTCGAACAGAGAATGCCCAGGGAGATCTCCAGCACCCGCCAGACCGCCGCCATGAACGCACCCTCCGGATGGGCCAGCGCGGGCAAACCGACCATCGCGGCGGTGTACCCGGCGAGTACGAAACCGTAGGCGCGGAAGTTGCGGCAGCGGGCGGCACCGGCGGTACAGATACCAACCCAGATCGCCAGCGAACCGAGGAACAGTTCAGTGTTCTGCGCAAACAGGGCGATCAGCGCGACCATCACCGCCGACCCGGCCAGGGTGCCGAGAAAACGATAAAAACTCTTGGCGAACACCTGGCCGCTTTGCGGCTGCATGACGATAAACACGGTGATCATCGCCGTGCGCGGTTGCGGCAGTTCCAGGCGCATGGCCAACCATAGCGTCAGGAACGCGGCGAGCAGCACCTTGAAAATGTAGACCCAGGTCACGCCATCGCTGCGTGCCCAGTCGAAGAATCCCCGGCGCCATTCCAGGGAATACAGCCAGCGCAAAGGGGCGGGCAAGGGAGTCATCAAATCCTGCTCAATGAAAATTCAGCCAAAACTCGGACCCTGTGGGAGCGGGCTTGCTCGCGAAGTGGGAGTGTCAGGCAGCATAAATGTCGTCTGACACACCGCCTTCGCGAGCAAGCCCGCTCCCACAGGTGCAGTGTTCAACGCAAAAGGCTCGGGGTTTTTGGCACTTGGGTCTGGCGATCTGTCGGCACGTCATTACCGGCACCGAGACCACCGCCCAACGCCGTCACCAGTTCGGCATGGGCACTGAGGCGTGCCGCCTGAACCTGCTGCTGCACTTGCTGCTGCTTGAACAGCAGGGTCTGGGCGTTGAGCACGTTGAGGTAGTCGGTCAGGCCGCGCTGGTAGGCGATCATCGCGATGTCGTAAGTCTTCTGCGCGGTGGCCACCGACTCGGCGGCGAACGCCTGCTGCTTGTCCATGGACTCGCGACGGATCAATTGGTCAGAGATGTTTTTCAGCGCATTGACCAGGGTCTGGTTGTACTTGGCCACGGCGATGTCATAACCGGCCGAAGCTTCACCCAACTCCGAGCGCAACCGCCCGCCATCGAAGATCGGCAACGAAATCGCCGGACCCACGCTGTAGTTGAGTTTCTTGCCGGTCAGGAACTCCAGGGCCCCACCGCCGGTGGCCATGTAGCCGAGGCTGCCGACCAGGTCGACGTTCGGGTAGAACCCGGCATGGGCGACATCGATACCTCGCGCCTGCGCCGCCACTTGCCAGCGGCTGGCGACCACGTCCGGGCGCTGCCCGAGCAATTGCGCCGGCAGCGAAGACGGCAGTTTCAGTGGCGCACCCAGCGACAGCGTTGGCCGCTGCAACTGCGTGCCTTCCCCTGGGCCCTTACCCGCGAGGGCAGCGAGCTGGTTGCGGCTCAAGGCGATTTCTTCGTCGAGGGCATCGATCTGGCGATGGGTTTCCGGCAGCGGCGTCTCGGCCTGGCTGACCTCGAAATGGGTGCCGATACCACCGTTCAGGCGCTTTTGCGCCAGCTCGAGAATCTGCTGTTGCTGCTGCAAGGTCGCTTCGACGATATCCCGCTGGGCGTAATGCAACGACAACTCGATGTAGACCCGGACGATGTTGTCCTGCAATTCGAGCTGGGCCTGGCGGGCTTCGGCGACGGTCATGTGGGCCATGTCCACGGCACGCTCGGTGGCATTGCTTTCGCGGCCCCAGAGGTCGAGGGCATAACTGAAGCCCAGCGCGGCGTTGTTGTCCCAGGTGGTGCTGTTGGCCAGCTCGCCCGGGCCGTAGAACTGGTCGGTCGGCCAGTTGTGGCGTTTGAGGGTCGTATCCCCATTGATCTGCAGCGACTCGGCGGCTTCGGCCACGCCAGCCATGGACCTGGCCTGACGCACCCGGGCAGCGGCCATGGCCAGGCTCGGGCTACCTTGCAGGGCGAGGTCGATCCAGCGATTCAATTGTGGGTCGCCATAGGCTTGCCACCATTGCGCGGTGGGCCAGTGCGCATCTTGCGCGGCGTTCTGGATCGCTTCGTCGGTAGCCAGTGCATTGGCCTCCAGCGCCTTGCCCTGCGGGGCAATACCTCCGGTTCCGATGCAGCCGCTGATTGCCAGGGTTAAAGCCAAAACACTGAGCGGTTGAAGCGCTCTGCTGATGCGACGCGGCACTGCTGCGATTTCCTGAAATAGGGGGATAACGAGATCTTGTAGGAGCTGGCTTGCTGGCGATGCAGCCACCGCGGTGCATCTGGGTGACCGCAGCGATGCCATCGCCAGCAAGCCGGCTCCTACAGTCCACGCAATTCTATGGGTGGGCTTTGATGGCGATAAGCTGGGATTCCTGTGAATCTTTGTTACCGTTAACGAGATAATCCGTAGGTAGGGGGTCACCGACCCCGAAACTTCGTGTCACAATTTGCCATCGCACCCGAGAGCACCCCATGGACACTTTGCAAAACATGCGCGCCTTCAGTTACGTGGCCGAGGCCGGCAGCTTCACCGCCGCCGCCGTGCAACTGGACACCACCACGGCCAACGTCTCGCGCGCGGTCTCCAACCTGGAAGCCCACCTGCAAACCCGCCTGCTCAACCGAACGACCCGCCGCATTGCCCTGACCGAAGCTGGCAAGCGCTACCTGTTGCGCTGCGAACAGATCCTGGCCTACGTCGAAGAAGCCGAAGCCGAGGCCAGCGACGCCCACGCGCGCCCGGCCGGACAGCTGAAAGTGCACACCATGACCGGCATCGGCCAGCACTTCGTGATCGACGCCATCGCCCGCTACCGCAAGACCCACCCGGACGTGACCTTCGACCTGACCATGGCCAACCGCGTGCCGGACCTGCTCGACGAAGGCTACGACGTGTCCATCGTCCTGGCCCGCGAACTGCCGGACTCGGGCTTCGTCTCCCAGCGCCTGGGCATCACCTACAGCATCGTTTGCGCCTCGCCGGCCTACGTCAAAGCCAACGGCTGCGCACAAAAGCCCAGCGACCTGCTCAACCACGCCTGCCTGCGCCTGGTCAGCCCGGTGATACCCCTGGAGAAATGGGCCTTCGACGGCCCTGATGGCCAGGAAATGGTCACCATCAACAGCTCACCGTTCCTGGTGAACTCCGCCGACGCGATGAAATCCGCGATCATCAGCGGCATGGGCGTTGGCGTCCTGCCGCTGTACGCCGCGATAGAGGGCTTGCGCAGCGGCACGCTGGTGCGCGTGATGCCCAAGTACCGCTCGCAGGAGCTGAATCTGTATGCGATCTACCCTTCGCGCCAGTACCTGGATGCGAAGATCAAGACCTGGGTCGAGTATTTGCGCGGATCGTTGCCGGAATTGCTGGCCGCGCATCAGGCGGAATTGGCGGCGTATGAACTGAGCGGGAGTCTGGGTGGGGTTCGGGTGGCGAATTGACGCGCATACCTGTAGGAGCGAGCCTGCTCGCGAAAAACCTGAGGCGCCGAGGTGAATCAGGTTTCCCGCGTTATCGTTGTCGTCCATCGCGAGCAAGCCCGCTCCCACAGAAGAGCAAAGGCAGATCGGCACACACCCACGCCCCTCACCACTCATCAGGCCGAGCGTTAGCTCGCCTGCAGCTCTTGATCTTGATCCACCCGCCCCCTCGGAAGGCTGAGTGGAGGTGTTCATCCGGGGATTGGCGCGCAGCGCCGTTCGACGCAGTCGAACTCATCGCATGTAGGTGCCAGCGAAGCCAACCGGAGGGCGATGCCCCCGGATGAATACCGGAGCGAAGGAACCCCGAGCCTCAGCGAGGGGCCGTACGCCAGGGGTGAAGGGATCAACCACATAGGTAACAGAAGAGTTCAGTCACATAGGTAACACCAGGTCACTTACTTCTGATCACCTTTAACGTCACATAATCTTCCTTTGCATCCTTTTCATCGATGCGACCTAAC